>DASZYN010000648.1:0-18452 GCA_035545435.1 Acidobacteriaceae bacterium
GCTGCCTGCAGTGGAGGCCTTCCGCATTGAATATTGGCTCCTCGAAGAAGCCAAGTTGCGCCGCCAGCCGGCGGAAAAAGAACTCAGCCGCCGTATTGCTCTGATTGTCGGAGGCGCAAGTGGCATTGGACGCGCCGCTGCTCTCATCGCCGCGGAGCGCGGAGCCCACCTCATGATTGCCGACCGCGATCTCGCCGGAGCCGAAGCGGTCGCACAGGAGCTGCGTGCCTCTGCGGGCAAGGAGACTATCGCCGCCACCGCTGTCGATATTCGCGACCGTTCTTCGATCGCCAAAGCACTGCGCGAGACGATTGCCCGCTTCGGTGGCCTCGACATCCTCATCAACACCGCGGCTATTTTTCCGTCTTCGCCACAGGGCGCCATCAGTGACGCGATGTGGTCGACAACTCTCGACCTCAACGTGACTGCGAACTATCTGCTGGCGGAAGAAGCAGCAAGAATTTTTAACACACAGAAGATCGATGGCAGCATCGTCCTTACCAGCTCTGCGAACGCGGTCGTTCCCAAGCGCGGCAGCGAAGCTTATGACGTGAGCAAAGCCGCGCTGAGCCACCTCATCCGTGAGCTGGCCGTTTCGCTGGCACCTCACGTCCGCGTGAACGGCATCAGCCCCGCGACCGTGGTGAAAGGCTCGACGATGTTTCCCCGTGACCGAGTCATCACGTCGCTGAGGAAATACGATATAGGGTTCGAGCCATCGATGACGGATGACCAGCTCCGCGATCTGCTCGCCGGCTTCTATGCCCATCGCACGCTGACTCATCAGCCCATTGAGCCGGAAGACTGTGCGCGCGCCATCCTCTTCCTTGCCGGGCCGCACACGCGTTGCACAACCGGCCACCTTATTCCTGTAGACGGCGGTCTGCCTGAGGCGTTCCTCCGGTGAGCTATTTTCCGGCGCTCGTCGCGATTGATCTTGGCGCGGAGAGCTGCAGGGTTTCCCTGCTGCGCTGGCGGGGGGGCGAAGCGAGTATCACGATGGCACGCCGCTTCGAGAATGGGCCGCAGCATCATGGCGCCGCCGGCTGGCACTGGAACCTCGACCGCATTTGCAACGAGCTCGAAGCCGGTCTGCGGACTTGCGCGGAGTGGTCACCGGAGGGCATCGCCGCCATCGGCGTTACCGGTTGGGCCGTCGACTACGTCCGACTCGATCCGTTTGGCAGGCCGCTTACCGCACCGTTTTGTTACCGCGACGCTCGCAATCAGCGAGCGATGGCCGAAGTCCACGCCGCCGTTCCTGCCGAAAAGCTCTATGCGCGCACCGGGGTGCAGATCCAACCGATCAACACGATCTATCAGCTCTACGCCGACCGCAGCAGCGGTATTCCCGATTCGGCTCCGTGGGTTAATTTGCCGGAGTACATCCTGCACTGGCTTGGCGCGCCACGCGTCGCTGAGTACACCAACGCTACTCACACGGGCCTCATCGACGGCGACACGCGGCAATGGTCCGGTGAGATCTTCGCCGCATTGAGCCTTGATCGTGCTGCGGCACCTGAAATCGTCGCACCTGGAACGACGCTCGGTCCGGTGCGCGATGATCTGCGCCGCCTGCCCGCTTTCGCTCAGACGCAACTCATTGCACCGGCCTGCCACGACACGGCCTCGGCCATTGCCGGCATTCCGGAACGACGCGGTGACTGGGCCTACATCAGCTCAGGAACCTGGTCCCTTGTCGGTATGCCACTCACGCAAAGCCTGCGTACGCAAGAGGCCTTTTCGCGTGGATTTACCAACCTCGGCGCTGCTGATGGCGGAACTCTTTTCCACCGCGGCCTGCCGGGCATGTGGCTGCTGCGCCAGTGCATGAACACCTGGGATCAGGAACGCGGATGGCAATTCGGCGACCTCATCGCCGAGGCGAGCCGAATGCCGGCGCCGGATCGTCTGCTGGATCTGGACGACCCCGCGCTGCTCCCGCCGGGCGACATGACCGCGCGCATCAATGAGCAGCGTCGTCGTCTCGGTTCACCTTCGCTGCCCTCCGGCTGTGACGCAGCGCCTCACTATGCGAGCCTCATCTTTCGCAGCCTGGCCGCGCGCTACGGAACATTGATCGCTGAAATTGCAGAAATGACCGGAGAAAAGCCGCATCACATCGCCGTTGTCGGCGGTGGCAGCCAGAATGAATACCTCAACGCGCTCACCGCCGAGGCTACAGGACTTCCAGTGCAGCGGTGTTCGGCTGAAAGCTCCACACTGGGAAATTTCGCCATACAATGGGCGCGGATCGAGCAGTCCTCAGGCACGCTCCAGCCCCAATCGGTTGCCGAAAAGGTCTCCGCGCTCGCCGCCGTTCAGGTCGCTTAGCGCCGAAAGGAACCCGCATGTCCACTGCCATTCTTGGCGGAATTGGATGGCATATGGTCGGTGCGGCTGCAGCCGCCTCCTTCTATGCGCCCATTGAGAAGGTGAAGAAGTGGTCCTGGGAAACCACGTGGGCGGTGGCGGGAATGTTCTCCTGGATCCTGCTGCCCATCATTGTCAGCCTCGTCCTGCTGCCGGATTTCCATGCCTTCTACGCTTCGATCCCGAGCGACGTGCTTTTGAAGACCTTCCTATTTGGCTGCATGTGGGGGGTGGGCAATGTGAATTACGGCCTCACGATGCGCTACCTCGGGATGTCGCTAGGCATCGGCGTCGCCATCGGCGTCACGCTGGTCGTGGGGACGCTGGTCCCGCCGATCGTGCACGGGCAACTCGGCTATCTGATTACCAGCCGGAGCGGCCACTTCACCCTTTCCGGCATTGTGCTGGCGCTTATTGGCATCGCGACTGTTTCCTGGGCCGGCCATCAAAAGGAACAGCGCATGGGCATCCGCACCGAGGAATTCAATCTGACGAAGGGGCTGTTGCTCGCCGTCATGTGCGGCATCTTCTCGTCGGGCATGTCTTTCGCCATCGACGCCGCGCGGCCCATCGCCTCCGCCGCACAGTTGGCCGGCGTCAAACCGCTCTACGCCGCGCTTCCCAGCTACGTCATCATCATGGGGGGCGGCGCGATCGTCAATTTCGCTTACTGCTTCTCGCGTCTTGCCTTTCGCAGGGACCTGTCGCTTCGCTCCGATCTATCGCAAACGAAGCGGACCCTCGTTCTGAACAGTTCTCTTGCCGCAACGGCCGGCATCATGTGGTATTTGCAGTTTTTCTTCTACGCGTGGGGTGCTGCCAATATTCCCGTTCATCTCAGCTTCGTCAACTGGATGCTCCACATGAGCATGTATGTTCTCTTCGGGGGTATTGTCGGCCTGGCTCTGGGTGAATGGCGTGGTGCACGGGGCCGTCCCGTACAGTTGCTTTGGTCCGGAATGGTCATCATCATCGCAGCGGCCAACCTGGTTGGGCTGGGAATGGCAACCTGACCCGTGGGGTTTTCTCATTGTTTTTAGGTCGCAAACGCGGTGGCGATTTCTGCATCTGACTATTCGCTGAACCATTCCCTCGTGAGAGTCGTGCATGCATCGAACGCTGCTTCCTGGCAAGCCCTATCCTCTGGGCGCCACCCCAACGAGTATCGGAACCAACTTCGCCCTCTTCTCTGAAAACGCAACCGGCGTCTCTGTTTGCTTCTTCGACGAAAACAACAACCAGATCGATTGCGTTGCTCTGCGCGAGCGAACTGCCTTCACCTGGCACGGTCTTGTCCGCGGCATCAAGCCCGGTCAGCGTTACGGCTATCGTGTGGAAGGCCCGTGGGAGCCGGAGAAAGGGCTGCGCTTCAACTCCAATAAACTGCTCGTCGATCCTTACGCGAAGGCGATTAGTGGGGAGGTGGACTGGAAGGCGCCAATATTCCCTTACGACGTGACCACCGGGAACGATCTCACCCGCGACGATCGTGATTCGGCTGCCGGCGTCCCTAAGTCCGTCGTCATGGATCCGCACTTTGACTGGGAGGGCGACTGTCCGCCCGAGATTCCGCTCGCCGACTCCATCATTTACGAAGTGCACGTCCGCGGTTTCTCCAAACTCAACGAAGCTGTGCCGGAGAACCTTCGCGGCACTTACGCCGGACTCGCCTGCGAGCCGAGCATCGAATATCTGAAAAAGCTGGGCATCACTGCGGTCGAACTACTCCCTGTCCATCATTTCATCGACGAGGGCCATCTCGTGGATCGGGGTTTGCGCGACTACTGGGGCTACAACACGCTGGGCTACTTCGCACCCATGTCGCGCTACAGTTCTTCCGGCGATATGGGGCAACAGGTCGCTGAGTTCCGCCAGATGGTCAAGGCGCTGCACAAGGCGGGGATCGAGGTCATCCTCGACGTGGTCTATAACCACACCTGCGAAGGGAATCGCATGGGGCCGATCCTTTCCATGAAGGGGATCGACAATACGACGTACTATCGCCAGGTCAGGCACGATCCACGCTATTACATGGATTACACCGGCACCGGAAACACGCTCAACGTAATGAATCCCCAGGTGCTGAAGCTGGTGATGGACTCCCTGCGCTACTGGGTGACGGAGATGCACGTCGACGGTTTCCGCTTCGACCTTGCCAGCACGCTGGCGCGCGAGCTGCATGCCGTGTCGAAGTTGTCGAGCTTCTTCGACACGATTCACCAGGACCCCACCATCGCCGATGTAAAGCTAATCGCCGAACCCTGGGACGTAGGCGAGGGTGGCTATCAGGTCGGTAACTTTCCGGTGCTCTGGGCCGAATGGAACGGAAGATATCGCGATACGGTGCGCCGGTTCTGGAAGGGCGACAGCGGGCTGCTCTCTGACTTTGCTTACCGTCTCACCGGGTCCTCAGACCTGTATGAGATGGATGGCCGGCGCCCCAACGCCTCTATCAACTTTGT
Organism: Acidobacteriaceae bacterium; assembly: GCA_035545435.1. Classification (GTDB taxonomy): domain Bacteria; phylum Acidobacteriota; class Terriglobia; order Terriglobales; family Acidobacteriaceae; genus Palsa-343. The sequence goes on from DASZYN010000648.1 coordinate 4,836, forward strand.
CACGGCTCATGACGGCTTCACGCTTTGCGATTTAGTCAGCTATAACCACAAACACAACGAGGCCAATGGCGACAACAATCGCGACGGGACCGACGACAACCACTCCTGGAACATGGGTGCGGAAGGGCCGACCGACGATCCGGCTATCAATACACTGCGCGAGCGACAGATGCGCAACTTTCTCGCAACGCTGATTCTCTCGCAGGGGGTGCCCATGCTCTGCGGCGGCGATGAGCTGGCGCGCTCGCAGAAAGGCAACAATAACGTTTACTGCCAGGACAATGAACTCGCATGGTTCAACTGGAAACTGACTCCGGCCGAGGACAGGCTGCGCGACTTTTCGGCTAAGCTGATTCAGCTGCGCCGCAGCCATCCAAACCTCCACCGGCGGAAGTTCTTCCAGGATCGCGTGATTCGCGGATCGGTGGTGCGCGACATCGCCTGGTACAACACTGACGGTAACGAACTGTCCGACGAGGCCTGGAACACTGCCTGGAACCGCTCGCTGGCGCTGATGCTCAACGGCAAAACGCTGGCCATCACCGACGAGGAAGGCAATCCCATCGTCGACGACAGTTTTCTTATCCTGGTGAACGCGGCCGCCGAAGGTGTGGAATTCAAGCTGCCGGAACCGCCAGCAGCGACGCAGTGGACGCAGGTGCTGAATACCGAGAACATCGAGGACCCGTTCGCGGCAGAAGAACTCGGCGAGCATGTAATTGTGGGAGGAAGGGCTCTGCGTGTCTTTCAGGACGGCAACAAGTGACCCGCGGATGCGACAACACGGGAGGCTCGGGCAGGTTGCCGCATCGTCCTCGCTTCCTTAAGATCAAAGATTGATCCCGCTCATGCCTCCGTCCGCCCAGCCCCCTCGCGTTCGCTTTGCGCCTTCGCCTACTGGATTCCTTCACGTCGGCAATGCACGCACCGCGCTCTACAACTGGCTCTTCGCCCGGCACAACGGCGGCGTCTTCCTGTTGCGCATTGAAGATACGGACCTTGACCGCAGCGAGGCGCGTCACGAAAAGCAGCTGATGGAAGACCTGCTGTGGCTCGGCATCGATTGGGACGAAGGTCCGGGTGTCGAAGGTCCGCACGCACCTTATCGTCAATCGGAACGGCTTGGCATTTATCGCGAGCATACGGATCGTCTGCTTGCCGAAGGCAAAGCCTATCGCTGCTTCTGCACTGCCGCCCAGCTCGAAGAAGAGCGCCGCCTAGCGGCCACAGAGCACCAGCCACAGGTTTATTCCGGCCGCTGCCGGACAATCAGCGACGCGGACTCCGAGGCACGTGCGGGCAACGGTGAGCCTTTCGCGGTGCGTCTGCGCATCCCTGATCACCCGCTTCGCTTTCACGATATTGTCCGGGGGGTCGTCGAATTCCCCAATGAAACGGTGAGTGATCCCATTCTGGTTCGGTCCAGCGGCATGCCGGTTTACAACTACGTTGTCACGCTCGACGACGCATTGATGGAGATCACGCATGTGATTCGCGGTGACGATCACATCTCGAACACGCCCAAGCAGGTCGCGATCTACGAGGCCTTTGGATGGAGGCCACCGGAGTTTGCGCATCTCTCCACGATCCTTGGCAGCGATCGGGAACGGCTCTCGAAACGGCACGGTGCAACGTCGGTCGCCAGTTTTCGTGAAATGGGCATTCTTCCTGAGGCGCTCGTTAATTATCTGGCATTGCTCGGATGGGGCGCCGAAGGGGGAACACGCGAAATTTTCTCGCTGGACGAACTAGTGAAGGAATTTCGTCTGGAGCGCGTCACCGCATCGCCGGCCATCTTTGACTGGGAGAAGCTGCACTGGCTCAATCGCCACTATTTAAAGGCGGCCGATTCCGAGCGCGTCGCGGAACTCGCCTGGCCGCACTTTGCGGCAGCAGGCTTCCTGGCAGCGCGTGACAACGCATCGTCCGATCCCCGGGTCGACGCGTGGTTCGGCACACTGCTGGCGCTGTTGTTACCTTCAGCGAATCAGCTCGACGAATTGCCAGCGAAAGCGGCGTTCGTCTTTCGGTTTGATCCCGCGGCTGCGCGGGCAAACGAAGAGAACGCAGCCATTCTCGCAACCGACTCCGCGCAGGAGGTTCTTGCCGCCTTCGCGCGACGGGTCGCTGCGCACACTGGTTCCGTCACCGCGGAGCAGTTCAAAATATGGATGAACGAGATCAAAGCTGAAACCGGCGCCAAAGGGAAGGATCTGTTCCATCCTGTGCGCATCGCCCTCACCGGGGCCCATTCCGGCCGGGAATTCGACAAATTGATTCCGGTGCTGGAAGACGGCAGCCAACTGGACGTGCCAAGTCACGTTCTCAGCGTGCGTGAGCGCATCGAACAATTCATGAGCTGTGGCCGATGAATACGGTTCTCTGGATCGGGGAAGCGAATCCTTCCCGCCTTGCATTCGTGCTGCGTCCAAGGGGCGGCGATGGCCTGCAGGCCGATCTTGAAGAGGCGCGCGGCGAAGGCATCGACGTGCTTGTCTCGATGCTCACTTCTGAGGACAATAAATAACTCGGCCTCACGGAAGAGGGCCGCATCGCGGAACAACTTGGCATGCGCTTCATCTCTCACCCGATTCTCGACCGGTGCACGCCCTCCGACCTAGCCGGCTTTCGGCTCCTGGTGAGGGAACTTCGAGATCAGGTTCGCGCCGGTCGCAGCATCGGCGCGCATTGCCGCGGGTGCATTGGCCGCGCCACGGTCCTGCTCGCCTCGGTCATGATCGCACTGGGTTGGAAAGCGGATGAGGCTCTGAGGCTGATCGAGCAGGCACGCGGCTTCCAGGTACCCGATACGCCGGAGCAGTTGGAATGGATCCTCAGGTTCCAGCCCGAACCGTGACGCTCGTCTTTCCGCACTCATGGCAGGCAGAAATTCTGCCGAAGCGGCCCCTCATCAAGCCGCTGCGCTGCTACACGTATCCGCGCGAGGCGGAAGAGGTAGAACGCGGCGCTCTGGAGGTGATGGTGCAGCCTGCTGGGAGGGCGGCCCAATTCCTCGCGACTTTTGCTCTCGGGTTTGCCGATTCTGCCGCACCTACCGGTCTTTGGGCCTGTCCTGATCCCGATGAACTCTGCGCGCTGGCAGGTGGGTACGCCTACATCGTCGACACGGCTGATCCGGCGAAGTTCACCCACATCGGCTTCCGGCCCGTGGTTGAAGTGGGTTCTTTGCCGGAGCACAAGCTGCTCGTTTTTGTCGGCCATCAGGCATTGCTGGCCTGGGGAGCCCACGGGGAAGCCTGGCAGACTCGACGGCTCTCCTCGGAAGGCCTCCGGCTGACCGAAATCTGCGGCAATGAACTGCACGGCTTTGGCTGGGATCTCATCACGGATCGCGAGGTTCCCTTTGTTGTCGATCTGCGAACCGGCGGTGCCACTCAGCCTGCCACGGATTCGCGGTAGAAGCTCAAGGCCGCGTCGCCCTGCTTCAGCACACGATAGCGGACGAGCGTACCGTAGCGAGCCTCCAACTCGCGGTGTTTCTCGTGTTCCGCAATCACCAGGGCATCCTCTGCCAGGAGCGCCGAGCATTCGCCGCCGAGTAGCCCCAGAGCCCGCTTGTACTCCTCCGCCTCCGCGTAGGGCGGATCGAGAAATGCCAGGTCCAGCTGGCGGCCCGTCTCCGCCAGTCTCCGCAATGCGGCGCTCACGCTGCGCGTCTCCAGCGCATAGCCTCCACGAATCCCAAGGCTCGCCAGGTTTGCACGAATCACGCGGTTCGCGGCTTCTGACTGTTCCACCAAGATGACCTCCCGCGCCCCTCGGCTCAGCGCCTCAATGCCCACCGCGCCCGAGCCGGCATACAGATCGAGGAAGACCGATCCCTCGATCCGCGGCGCGAGCACGTTGAACAGTGTTTCGCGCAGCCGGTCGCTGGTGGGCCGGGTGTCCAGCCCGCGCGGAGCCTGCAGAAGCCGCGACCGATACTGTCCTGCAATCACACGCATGCCTACTCCCGGAAAAATCCATCGACCCTCTACAATAACGGGAAGGACCTTAGGGGAACGAGATGCGCGCGTGGTCACTACCTCTCGGACGCTGGTTTGGTGTGCACCTGCGCATCCACTATTTCTTTCTTCTTCTCCTGATTTTCTGCGTCCTTTCCACCAACCTCTCAGGCATCGCGTCGTGGCGCGGCGTCTTCCTCTGGTTCCTGCTCTTCGGCGCTGTGCTGGGACGCGAAGTCGCTCGGGCTCTTACGGCTGCCTGGCACGGTCTCACGGTGCGCAGCATTCTGCTGCTCCCTATTGGCGGGTTGTTCTCCTATTCGAGTCCGGAGATGGCCGAGCGCGCCTCCGAGGGTTCGACGCAGTGGGCGCTTACCCTTGCTGGTCCCCTCTCGAATCTGGGGTTCGCGGGACTCGTTACCGCCCTGATCGAAGGAGCTACCTCGCAAATCCGCATCGCCGCGCTGCCGATTGTTACGCCGGCACATCTGATGCGCTCCACGATCTGGCTCAACATCGCCCTCGCCGTCATTAACTGCGTCCCTGCTTACCCGCTCGATGCAGGCCGCCTGATGCGCAGTAGTTTGTCGCGGACCCGCGGTGTCGCGCAGGCCACGCGCTCCGCCTCGGGCCTCGGCCAGATGCTTGGCATCGGCGCTGTCGTTGCCGGCCTCGCGCTGCTGGCCATTCCGAACACGCATCTCGCGTCATCTCTCAGTCCCTGGTTCATCATGGGTGGGTTCTTTGTCTTCATCGGCGCCCAACTGGAAGACCAGGGAGTGCTCTTCCAGTCCGTCGTCGAAACGGTACGGATGCGCGACGTCATGCTGACGGACTTTGACACGCTCTCGCCTTCGGACACCTTGTCCGACGCTCTGTACAAGGCTATCCACAGCCTGCAGGACGATTTCCCGGTGGTTCGGGGAGCAGCGCTGGTCGGCGTCGTTTCGCGTCAGGGAATCATCCAGGCGCTGCGCCACGGCGGCAACGGCTACATCCAGGCCATCATGTCGCGTGCCTTTCAGGTCGCTCAACCCGACGACTCGCTCGGCGCGCTCATCCGCCGCATCGGCGGCGGACGCCTCTCTCTGATCCCCGTTGCTGAAAGCGGCCGCATCGTCGGCATCGTCACCTGGCAAAACCTCAGCAGCAGTATGGGGCTGCTGGCCGAGTACCGCCGACTCGAGCGCGTCGACACCGAATCGTGAACGACGAACCCCTCGCGCCCGGACTGTACATCGTCGCCACACCCATCGGCAATCTTGAGGACATCACCCTGCGAGCACTGCGCGTGCTGCGCTCGGTGGACCGCATTGCCTGCGAGGACACGCGGCAGACGCGCAAGCTCCTCGACCGCTACGGCATTACCACGCCCACTATCAGCAGTCATGAGCACAACGAGGCCGAACGGAGCCGTCAGCTCATCGAGGAGTTAAGAAGCGACGCGCGCATTGCCGTTGTTTCCGATGCAGGGACGCCGGGCATTTCCGATCCAGGAATGGTGCTCGCGACCGCAGCCATCGCTTCAGGCATTCCCGTGTTTTCAATTCCTGGCCCGAACGCCGCGGTCACAGCCCTGGTCGCCTCAGGGCTGAACACCGATCGTTTCTCCTTCGTAGGATTTCTACCGCCAAAAGCAGGCGCCCGCAGGACAGCACTCGAGGACCTGGCTCGTTCGACGACAGCCGCCACTACGCTGATCCTGTATGAGGCGCCGCACCGCATCCTGGAAACCATGGCCGACCTCGAAGCTGTCTGGGGCTCGGATTGCCGCATCGTGATCGGCCGCGAACTCACCAAGCTGCATGAAGAATTCCTGCGCGGCACGGTTCGCGAGATCCGCGAGCAGCTGACCCAAAGAGAGAGCATCCGCGGAGAGATCGTGCTGCTTGTCGATGCGCAGCCCGCACCGGTGCGAACCGCGAGCGGCGCAACGACCGTTCAGGGGCGCCTTGCCGAACTGGAGCAATCCGAAGGTCTGGCAGAGAAAGACGCCCTCAAGAGAATCGCGCGCGAACGAGGCGTTTCGAAAAGCGATGTCTGGCGCGAGCTGCAGCGCGAACGCGCGCGGAAGAAATAGAAGGCCTACGCGCCGGGCGCCACGATGCCTGACTGCCGCTGCCATCGGCCGCCGCGCTTTTCGAGATAGACCCAGCTGCCGGCCGCGCACAGGTCGGCGCACCACTCGTACATGTACACCAGTGCCGCCCGGTGCCTGCTGTCGAAATAGACTTCGCTGAAATACGTCACGCCCGGATAGCCGGCACTCTTCGCCGTGTCGGGATTCACCAGCGCGAAAGGATGGTCCAGGTGAAAGTCGTTTTTATCCAGCTGCACACGCGAGTACTTATTTGCTTCGTAATCGCTTACGGCTTCATCGAAGCCCTTCGTATTGCCAGGAGGCGGTTTTAGCTGTCCCTGGGGAGGAACTTGCGGACTGCGCTGGCCCTCACTGATTGTTACCGCTGCAATTGCCCACGAAGCCCCCTGCTCCGATGCCAGGCTCGCCAGCGTCTTGCCCGGCATTAGCAGCGAGTAGATCGCGTAAGAGTCCTCCGCCCGATCTGCTGGCATCGAAGTAATGCCGCCTGGCGCGGACGAGGCTGTGGTCAATGTTGCGGGTTGCTGTGAACCGCTGCTCTGCCCCAACACTGTCAGACAGCACGACAGCAGCCCGATCGCAACCTGACTGTGTCTCACCGCGCGCAATCGCATGTCTGCATAGACGCGGCAGAATGTGGTGGCGTTCCTGCATTTTTCAAATTTTTCGAGCTCTATCCCCGTATACCGCGCCACAAAAGAGGGCCGCTCAGGGCCGGCCCTCGGATTTGGAGACGGGTTTACTTTTGCGCTGCCAGCTGTCGCAACACATATTGCAGAATGCCGCCGTGCTCGAAGTAGAGGATCTCCTGCGGGGTGTCGATGCGCACCGTTGCATTGAACTCTTTCGTCGAGCCGTTCGCAGTGGCGCGTACCTTGATTGTCTTACCGTTCGCGAATTTCGCGTCGAGCAGGGCCTTGAGGCCGAGGAAGTCGTAGGTCTCCTCGCCGGTCAGCCCCAGCGAATCGACGTTCGCGCCCGCTTCGAATTGCAGCGGGAGGATGCCCATTCCCACCAGATTCGATCGGTGAATGCGCTCGAAGCTCTCCGCGATCACCGCACGCACGCCCAGGAGCCGCGGTCCTTTCGCCGCCCAGTCGCGCGAAGAGCCCGAGCCATATTCCTTACCTGCCAGGATGACAAGCGGTGTGCCTCGTTCGGCATACTTCACCGACGCGTCGTAGATACTCATCGGCTCGCCTTCGGGCAGCAACCGAGTGACGCCGCCTTCGGTGCCCGGCGCCAGTTTGTTGCGAAGACGCACGTTGGCAAAGGTCCCACGCACCATCACTTCGTGATTGCCGCGCCGCGAGCCATAGGAATTGAAATCCGCCGGTTTCACGCCGTGCTCCGTCAGATATTTCCCGGCCGGGCCGTTCAGCTTGATCGATCCCGCCGGCGATATATGGTCGGTTGTCACGGAATCGCCCAAAACGGCCAATACCCGTGCGCCGGAGATCTCCCGTACGGCAGCAGGTTCCGCCGGCATCCCGTCGAAGTACGGAGCCTTGCGGATGTAGGTCGAGTCCTGCTCCCACTGGTAAACATCGCCCGTAGGGAAGCTGAGCTTCTGCCAGTTGGCGTCGCCCTTCGTGACGGTCGCATACTCCTTCGTGTAGCTTTCCGACGTGATGGCCGCCGCGATTACCGTCGAGACCTCCTGTTGCGAAGGCCAGATATCCCGCAGGAAAACCGGTTTCCCGGCCGTATCGTTCCCGATTGGATCGTTGTCGAAGTCGTGGTCAATCCGCCCTGCGAGCGCGTAGGCAACGACCAGAGGCGGCGACATCAAATAGTTGGCGCGGACTTCGGAATTGATGCGGCCCTCGAAGTTGCGATTGCCGCTCAGCACCGAAACCGCCACGAGGCTGTGATCCTCGATGGCCTTCGAGATGTCTGAGGGCAGCGGGCCGGAGTTGCCGATGCACGTTGTGCAGCCGTAGCCGACGGTGTTGAATCGCAATTTGTCGAGCCATTGCGTCAGGCCGGCCTTGTCGTAATAGTCCGTCACCACGCGCGACCCGGGCGCGAGTGATGTCTTGACCCATGGCGGCACGGTCAGTCCCTTTTCGACCGCCTTCTTCGCCAGCAGTCCGGCCGCTACCATCACCGACGGATTCGATGTATTCGTGCAGCTCGTAATTGCAGCGATCACGATCGAACCGTGGTCGAGATAGGGTTCGACATCCACACCAAAGCGCTCCTTCGCGGTTGATGAGATGTGTCCATTGCCATTCGAACCCGGCTCGGGGGCGGCGTGGGTTGATTGGACATTGCCATTCGCCGACCTATGCCCGCCTTCGCCCTCCCAGCGAATCGCCTGCCGCTGACCGACCTTGTCTGCGTTGGGTCCAAGCAGCGACGGTAGCTGTTTTTTGAAACTGGCTCCAGCTTCGCGCAGGAGAACCCTATCCTGAGGACGCTTCGGGCCGGCGACGCTGGGCTCAACCTGGGCAAGGTCCAGTGCGATGGTCTGCGAGTACTCTGCTTCCGGAGCATCGGGCGTATGGAAGAGGCCCTGCTCTTTGAAATATGCCTCGACGAGCGCGATCTGTTCGGCATTGCGACCGGTCAGGCGCAAATAGCGCAGCGTCTCCGCGTCGACCGGGAAAAGACCGCAGGTCGCGCCATACTCGGGCGCCATGTTGCCGATGGTCGCGCGATCCGCCAGCGGCAGTTCGGCGATCCCAGGGCCGTAGAACTCGACGAATTTGCCGACAACGCCGAGCTTGCGCAGCATCTCGGTCACCGTGAGCACAAGGTCGGTAGCCGTGGCGCCTTCGCGCAGTCTGCCGGTCAGTTTGAACCCGACGACCTGCGGCACCAGCATCGAGACTGGCTGGCCCAGCATGGCTGCCTCGGCTTCGATGCCACCGACGCCCCATCCCAGGACGCCCAGGCCATTGATCATCGTGGTATGCGAGTCAGTCCCGACCAGCGTGTCGGGATACGCCTGCGGTTTCGCGCCGGTGGTCGTGAACACGACCCGTGCCAGATGTTCGAGATTGACCTGGTGGCAGATGCCCATGCCCGGCGGGACCGCCGAGAAGTTCCGAAACGCCGTCTGTCCCCACTTGAGGAAGGCGTAGCGCTCGCGGTTGCGCTGGAATTCGAGCGCCGCGTTCACCGAGTACGCATTGCCGGTTCCGAACTCATCGACCTGGACGGAGTGGTCAATCACCAACTCGGCGGGCTGGAGGGGATTGATTTTCTGCGGATCGCCGCCAAGCAGTTTCATCGCATCGCGCATCGCGGCCAGATCGACCACCGCCGGGACGCCGGTGAAGTCCTGCATCAGGACGCGAGCGGGCATCCAGGAGATCTCGCGGGAAGGCTCGGCCTTCGGGTTCCACTTCGCGAGGAACTCGATGTCGTCCGCGGTGACGGACTTTCCATCCTCGTAGCGGAGCAGGTTTTCCAGCAGGATGCGCAGGCTAAAGGGCAGGCGATGGAGGTTGATGCCGCGTTTCTCGAGCGCGCTGAGGCGGAAGATCTCATACTTGCTGCCGCCGGACTTGAGTTCGGACTGGCTGCCAAAGCTGTTCATGACGTTTCCTTTCCAGTTGGAGGGCGCAAGGGGCTCGCTCACGCGCTGAACGGGCGGAGCGGGAGGAACAGTCAGTTCGAAGAGATACGTCGTCCTCGATCAGGACGGCCGCGGCGAAAGCGCCGGAGCAAGGGGGACGAGATCGCTCGGTGCACGATCATCGCCTCCCATTTTAGAGCCAATCGCGCCTGTCCGAACAGACCTCGTCGGCTTACTTCGGCCGGGGCATGTCGAAGCGATCGCCGGTGCGGACGTAGGTGGGACCGCCCATCCGCCCGATCGCTCTCAGCTTCTGCGGGTCCACCTTGTAGTTATCGACGATTGCCTGGTCGATGTGAAAGCGCAGTACATCGCCGAGGATCAGGCTGCCGCCGCCGGGCCGGTCGCTGATGTGCAGAACCTGCCTTAACCGGCATTCCATGTGGATGTGACTTTCGGCGACGCGTGGCGGCTTTACCAACTCGCTGGCCATGGGGGTGAGGCCCGCCAGCTCAAATTCATCGACCTCGGGGCCGACCTCTGCCGAGGTTGCGTTCATTTGTCCGGCGAACTCCTCCGAGACGATGTTCACCACGAATTCATTTGTAGCCAGCACGTTGTGCAGCGTGTCTTTGGAGGGTCGCGGGCCGGAGCGCACTGCCGTCACAAAGCAGACGACTGGCGGGTTGGTGCTGCAGCCGGTGAAATAACTGAACGGGGCCAGATTCCGTATGCCGTGCTCATCGACCGAGGACACAAAGGCGATCGGCCGCGGCACGATCACGCCGATCATCAACTTGTAGATTTTCTCCGGAGCCGTGCCCTCCGGGTCAACACGCAGCATTTCCATGGCTTCTGCGGGATTGGATGCGCGTGGGCAGCGCTCGATTCGCGGCGGGCGAGGAGGAGGAACTTTGTTATGAACATTTCTTAACACTTAGGTGTTAACCATGGTTTACAAGCGCAGCCCAATCGACGTACACTCCTGAAAACGGCGCGGCTCCAGACGCTCACCCAGAGGCTGGAATGTCACTGCGCGGACTATTGGAACAAGCAGGAACTGCGAATCGAGCTGGGATGAGTGCAGAAGCACAACCCGAGCACAGGGTGCGCGTATTGGCCCATGAAGAGAGCGCTGTCCACGAAGAGGGACAACACTCATTAGAAGGGGTGCATGGCACCGTTGAGGTACCGCACCACCAGGCTGGATTCTGGAGACAGTGGCGAGCCTTCGTTGGGCCGGCGATTCTCATCAGCGTTGGTTACATGGATCCGGGCAACTGGGGCACCGACCTGCAGGCAGGTGCTCAGTTCCGCTACGGACTGCTGTGGGTCGTAGGTCTTGCCAGTCTCATGGCTATCTTCATGCAGGTGATTGCCGCGCGCCTTGGCGTGGTTACCGGCAAGGATCTGGCCCAGTGTTGCCGCGACTGGTATCCGCGGTGGACGCGATGGCCCAACTGGCTCATGAGCGAAATCGCTATTGCCGCCTGCGATCTGGCAGAGGTGCTGGGCAGCGCCGTCGCCCTCAACCTGCTCTTTCATATTCCCCTCCTCTGGGCGGTCATCATTACCGGGCTCGATGTGTTGTTGCTTTTGGCTCTGCAGCGCTTCGGTATGCGAACCATCGAAGCCGTGGTCGTGCTTCTGGTGGCCACGATTGCGGCGTGTTACTTTATCGAGCTGTTCGTCCTTCCTGCGACCCATCCCAGCTTTGTGGAGATGGGAAGGGCTCTGGTTTCGCCTCGCTTCGGCCAGTTCGGGATGATCTATGTCGCGATCGGAATCATTGGCGCGACGGTCATGCCGCACAACCTTTATTTGCATTCGGCCCTGGTGCAGAGCCGCAGGCTGCAGAAGGATGAGCCGTCGGTCCGCAGTGCGATCCGCTTCAATACCATCGACTCGAGCATCGCGCTGAGCACAGCGTTCTTCGTGAACGCGGCGATTCTGGTTCTGGCGGCGACAGTGTTCTTTGGCAAAGGCAGCGTCACTCTCCCGGGCGGTGAGCTGGTGCATTTCAGCGCGGACAGCGACTGGATTCGGATTGCTTACCTGACCCTTGCACCGCTGCTGGGCACTGCGGCCGCAAGCACGCTGTTTGCTGTGGCGCTGCTGGCGAGCGGCCAGAGCAGCACCATTACAGGAACGCTCGCCGGCCAGGTGGTGATGGAAGGCTTTATGCGCTGGCGCATTCAGCCATGGGTACGGCGCCTGATAACGCGTACGCTGGCCATTCTGCCGGCGGTTGTCATCATCGGCATTCGAGGCAGCAGCAGCGTCACCGATCTTTTGATGCTGAGCCAGGTCGTGCTCGCGTTGCAGCTTCCCTTCGCCATGTTTCCTCTGCTGCAGTTCACCAGTTCCCGCAGGCGCATGGGAAGATGGAAGAACGGCTGGTTCCTGCTGATGGCGGGCTGGGCGAGCGCGGTTCTGATTACCTGCATGGATCTCTACGGCCTGCCGGACTCCCTGAGCGCCGCATGGCGGGTCATTGTGGGCCAATGAGCGAAGCGAGCATGTACGGCACGATTCTGGTGACACTGGAAGGCACCCCGACGGACCGTGCCATCATCGAGCACGTTCTGGAGCTGGCCAGGCTCGCCGGGAGCCGCGTGGTGCTGCTGCATGTCGCCGACGGCTGGGCGGCCCGAACGTACGGACCGGATGCTGTCAGCCCGGAGATCGCCGAAGACACCTCGTACCTCGCGGCGGTCCGCGCAGAGTTTGCGGCTGCCGGTATCCCGGTCGAATCGGAGCTGGCCTACGGCGATCCCGCAACCGAGATCGTGAACTGGATCGAGCGAAAGGGATGCGACCTGGTGGCGATGAGCACCCATGGTCACCGCTTCGTCAAAGACATGTTCCTGGGCACCACGGTCAACCAGGTGCGGCACAGCGTGGATGTTCCGGTTCTGCTGCTCCGGGCAAAGTGACGCTGGGCGCTGGATGCACTGCTGACGGCCGCTGCGGCTGCTGATAGGCTCGGATACAAGATGAAGGTGCTGGTCATTGGTGGAGGAGGGCGCGAGCACGCGCTCTGCTGGGCGATTCGACGCTCGTCGCGCGTGAGCGAAGTCGTGTGTGCGCCGGGGAACGGCGGCATCGCGCAGGTGGCGCGTTGCGTGAAGGTGGATCAGAAGGACATCGACGATCTGCTGCGCGTCGTTGCATCCGAGAAGCCCGATCTGACTGTCGTTGGGCCGGAGCTGCCGCTTTCGCTGGGTCTGGTGGATGCGATGCAGGCTCGCGGGTTCAGGGTCTTCGGGCCCACGCTGAACGCGGCGATGCTGGAGACGAGCAAGGCGCACGCCAAGCGCTTCCTGCAGCGGCACAACATTCCGACAGCCAACTACGCGGTCTGCGAATCCCGCAATGAAGCGCAGCAGGCGCTGGAGATGTTCAAGCTGCCGGTGGTGATCAAGGCCGACGGGCTGGCTGCCGGCAAGGGTGTACTGATCTGCGAGACGAAGGAACAAGCCGCGCAGGCTATTGCCGATTTGTTTACCGGACAGCTGCTCGGATCAGCCGAGAAGACGGTTGTCGTCGAGGAGTATCTGACCGGCGAGGAGCTGTCGTTTCTGGTGCTGAGCGATGGAAAGCATGCGGTTCCACTGGTTCCGGCGCAGGACCACAAGCGGATCGGCGAAGGCGATACGGGACCGAATACGGGGGGCATGGGTGTTTACTCAACTGACACCATGCTCGACGATGCGATGCGGGCCTGGATCGTCGAGCACGTCGCTCAGAAGGCGATCGATGGGATGGCGGCGGAAGAGACGCCGTTCGTTGGGGTGCTCTACTGCGGGCTGATGATGACGGCGACCGGGCCGCAGGTGCTGGAGTTCAACGCGCGCTTCGGCGATCCGGAGACGCAGGCGATCCTGGTGCGGATGGAGAGCGATCTGGTGGAGGCGCTCGAGGCTTGCGTCGAAGGCCGGCTCAGCGACAGCGAGTTCCGCTGGAAGCCGGGCGCGTCGGCGTGCGTGGTTGCGGCTTCGCAGGGCTATCCCGGCAGCTACGAG
>DASZYN010000649.1:0-4156 GCA_035545435.1 Acidobacteriaceae bacterium
TCGGCGTCGACGCCGTGGTCGTGGTAGAAGCGCTCTTCAAAGGGAAAGATGGTGAGCATGCGGTCGACGTAACGCTGGACGCTGCGGATGCGGTATTTCTTCCAGGCCCAAAGTTGCGGGCTGACGAAGTAGATCACGGGCACGTTTTGCGCTTTGAGGCGGCGAGCGAGGGAGAGGTTGACGTCGGGAAAGTCGATGAGGATGGCGATGTCGGGGTTCTCGGCGGAGATGGAGGCGCGCAGGCGGCGGTACTCGCGATAGATGCGGGGCAGGTGGCGCACGACCTCGGTGATACCCATGACGGCGACGTCTTCGGAGCGGACGATGGGGCGGAAGCCGAGGGCTTCCATGCGGCGGCCGCCAAGGCCGAAGAAGGTGGCGTTGGGCTGGAGGTGGCGGATGGCTTCGAGGACGAGGGTGCCGTAGTATTCGCCGCTGGCTTCTCCGGCGGAGATGAAGATTTTGGGGGTGGCCAAGCTAGTCCGTTCCCAGGGCCAGGGAAGGGGTCAGCCCTGTGCTTGGCTCGGCGAGTTCCTGGTCCTTGTACTGGAGCTGGTAGAGCTTCCAGTAGATTCCGTGCATGGCGAGGAGTTCCTGGTGGGAACCCATCTCGCGGAGCTGGCCTCGGTGCATGACGAGGATCACGTCGGCGCGCTGTACTGTCGAGAGGCGATGCGCGATCACGACCGAGGTGCGGCCTTCGACCATGCGGCCGAGGGCTTCCCGGACGCGGAATTCGGTGTCGGTGTCGACCGAGGAGGTGGCTTCGTCGAGGATGAGGATGCCTGGCCGATGGGCCAGCGCCCTGGCAAAATTGATGAGTTGCTTTTGGCCGGTGGAGAGACCGGCTCCGCGCTCCCGCAGCGGCTCCTCGTAGGCTCCGGGGAGCGACTGGATGAAGTCGTCGACGTTCACCTGCTCGGCGGCAATTTGCATGTCGTCGTCGGTGATGTGCGCCGTGCCGAGGCGAATGTTGTCGGCGACGGTGCCGCTGAAGAGGAAGGGGTCCTGAAGGACGACGCCGAAGCGCTGGCGCAGGGCGGTCAGATCCTGCTCCCGGACATCCACGCCATCGACCAGCACCCGGCCGCGCTGCACGTCGTAGAAGCGCATCATGAGGCTGGTGATCGTGGTCTTCCCTGCCCCGGTATGGCCAACGATAGCCGCGGTCTGGTTCGGTTCGATGGTGAAGGAAACACCGCGCATCACCCACTCGATGTCGGCCATGGCCTGAAGATCGGCGGAACTCGCGGTCGCGATGCGATCTTTGGCCTCGCGGTCGAGGCGCTGATAGGTGAACCAGACGTCGCGGAACTCGATGCGGCCGGAGCCGTCGCCGGGTTTCGGATTTTCAGGGGAGACGATCTCCGGCGATGTGTCGAGCAGCTTGAAGATGCGTTCGCTGGCGGCCATCGCAGCCTGCAGGATGTTGTACTTTTCGCTGAGGTCCTGGATGGGCCGGAAGAAGCGCTGGGCGTATTGCATGAAGCCGACCAGGGTTCCCAGCATGACGGTGCCGCGCAGGACGCCGCCGCCGCCTTCCCAGATGATGAGCGCAATGGCGACCGAGCTGAGCAGCTCGACGGCCGGGTAGTAGAGGGCGTAGCAGAGGATGTTGTCCTTGTACGCCTCCATGTGAATGCGATTGATGGTGGAGAAGTCGCTGAAGGCGCGTTGCTGGCGGTTGAACAGCTGCACCAGCGTCATCCCCGAAATGTATTCCTGGGTATAGGCGTTGATGCGGGCGATGGCAGCCCGAATCCGCCGGTACGATTCGCGAACGTACTTGCGGAAGATGCGGGTGACCAGCAGGATCAGCGGAAGAACCGAAAAGGCGAGAAGGGCCAGCCACCACTTCATGCGCAGCATGACGAATACGATCGCCGCGAGTACGAAGATGTCTTCGAAAATCGCGAAGACACCGGAGGTGAACATTTCGTTGATAGCGTCGACGTCGGTGGTGAGGCGGGTGACGAGGCGGCCGACCGGGTTGCGGTCAAAGAAGCCGATATGCATGCCCTGCAGGTGGCGGAAGATCTGGCTGCGCATATCGAACATGACTTTTTGTCCGGTCCACTGCATCAGCCAGGTCTGCAGAGCTTCGAGTCCGTAGCTGAGCACCAGGGCAGCCAGCCAGATTCCGGCGATTTGCGAAACGCCCGTCCATGCTCCGCCGGATGCCCACGGGGTGAGCCAATGCGCCAGAAACGGGTGATGAGCAGCACCCATCGCGGCGTCAGCTGCCGCCATCTGCGGAGTCCTGTCAGCAGCTGGTTTCAGGTAGAGGTCGACGGCGACCATCGTCAGATAGGGCCCGAGCACATCGGCACCGGCCTTGAGCAGGATCGCGACGATGGAGGTGAAGCACGCGGCTTTATAGGGATAGAGGTATCGGATCAGCCGGCCCATGAGCCGGCTGTCGTAGGCTTTGCCGACGACGTCTTCATCCTGCTGGGCAGAACTGGGTTTTGCCGTCTTCCTGGGCTCAGGAGTGGCTCCCTGCGGGTTCTTTCGAGACTGGGGCTCAGAGCCGGGCATGGGTGGCTCTTTTTATCTTACCGGGGAGGGCAGAAGGGAGACGACCCGGAACCCGAACTCGACCTGGCACGCCAATGCGAATATGGGCTATGAGCCTGATTCGACCCTGCCGCGCCGATGAGGGAGCGGCCATTCTGAGGATCATCAATGCAGCCGCCGCGGCCTACCGCGATGCGATTCCCGCCGACCGCTGGCACGAGCCTTATATGCGGATGGAAGAGCTGGAGCAGGAAATCGCAGCTGGCGTGGAATTCCAGGGGTATGAAGCCGACGGCGCATTGACCGGCGTTATGGGGATCCAGGCAGTCCAGGATGTCGATCTGATTCGGCACGCCTATGTTCTGCCCGGCTCGCAGGGACGAGGCATCGGCGGTGCGCTTCTCCGCCATCTGCGCGACCTCAGCTCCCGCCCGATGCTGGTGGGAACCTGGGCGGCGGCGGAATGGGCCATCCGCTTTTACCAGCGGCACGGGTTCGAGATGGTCTCGCCCGATGAGAAAAACCGCTTGCTGCGGAAATACTGGGCCATTCCCGAGCGCCAGATTGAGACGTCGGTCGTGCTGGCCAACCCGGCTCTCGTCAAGAATTGAGTCAACAGCAGCGACCCCGCTGGAGGCATCCGATCTTCCCTGCTTGACATCTTCCGCTCCAGCAAGCAAACTTCGCCTACGGGAAAAAGTCCCCCCAAGACCCGCGATCACCAGGCGAGGAAGGGCATTTGACAGGACAGCCGGAAAAGCGCGTGACCTACACTCTGGATTCCTCGCTGGACAGCGTCAATAAAGTCGAGCAGACCGCCGAGCAGTTGGCTCGCAAGGCGGGTGTGGATGAGGATGAGATCTTCCGCATCTCGATGGCCGTGCGGGAAGCCGCGGTGAACGCAGTATTGCACGGCAACGCCTACGATCCGGAAAAGCGGATGACGGCGTCGTTTGAAAACACCGGGACTTCACTGGTGATTCGAATCACGGATGAGGGCAAGGGTCTCGATCCATCGACGCTGCCGGATCCGCTGGCGCCGGAGAACCTGCTGCGCGGTTCCGGACGCGGGATCTTCCTGATTCGGTCTTTTATGGATGAGGTACACTTCAAGATGCTGCACCCGGGAACCGAGCTGACACTCATCAAGCATCTTGGGACCGCTCCGACCGGCGCCTGACTTCCCCGCACATTCAAGTTTTTCCAAGGAGGAATTTCTCGTGAGCATGAAAATCAGCACCCGTCAGGTGGACGGGGTAACGATTCTCGATCTCGGCGGACGGATCACCCTCGGCGAGGGCAGTGTGCAGCTGCGTGATTCGGTCCGTGACCTGCTCGCCAAGGGCCAGAAGAAGATTCTGCTGAACCTGGGCGATGTGAATTACATCGACAGCTCAGGGATCGGCGAGCTGGTCAGCGCGTATACAACCGTGCGCAATCAGGGCGGCGAACTGAAGCTGCTGAATCTGACGCGCAAAGTGCATGACCTGCTGCAGATCACCAAGCTGTATACCGTGTTCGACGTGAAGGACGACGAGGCGAGCGCCATCGCGTCCTACGCTCGCGCCTGAATTTTTGCCGGCTTCTGTGAAAAGGGGCTGCCCGAGGGCAGCCCTTCGTGTTTGAGGACGATCGGCGC
>DASZYN010000650.1:0-5013 GCA_035545435.1 Acidobacteriaceae bacterium
GAACTCGCCGCCGCCGTGCGTCCCCGCTGGACGGCTCTCGTGCGCGATCGCAACGTCTGGGGCATCGTTCTCGGTCGTGCGCTCACCGATCCCATCTGGTGGTTCTACGTCTTCTGGCTCCCGCAATATCTCAGCGACGCCCGCGGCTTCGACCTGCGGCACATCGCGCTCTTTGCCTGGATACCGTTCGTCGCCGCCGATCTCGGAAACTTCACCGGCGGCCTCGTCGCAGGCTACCTGATCCGCCGCGGATACGGTGTCCTTCCCGTGCGGAAGTGGCTCTGCGCTGCGTGTTGCCTGCCCATTCTGGTCGGCATTCTCGTTCCCCGCGTATCGAATTCCTGGCTGGCCCTGGGCCTCATCTGCATCGCGCTCTGGGGCTATGCGGCCTGGTCGACCATGGGGCTCACGCTGCCCGGAGATCTCTTTCCCCATACCATCGTCGGTTCCGTCACCGGTCTCAGCGGTCTCGCCGCAGGACTGGCGGGCACGGCTTTCACGTTGGTAGTTGGGGCCACCGTCGACCGGTTCTCCTACGCACCGGCGTTCCTGATTGCCGGTGTCATGCCGATCGCTGCGACCCTCTCCGTGTTTGCTTTGATCCGGCCGCCGGTCGCCGCAGAGCCGGTTCTCCTGCAGAACTTCGACCGATAGACGATCTGGATTGTGGTTACAGCCGAGGTTAGACTGTTCAGCAGATCCCTTCGCGGCCGCGCGTGCGCGGCCCACAGAACCTGGCGGTCCACGCTGCATAAAACGAAAACTGTTTCGTGGCCGGCCCCCGCCCGCAGATCGAATCTCGGAGAAAGAAGGCCACACCATGAGGCGGTACAGATTTCTGATTCTGGCTGTCGCCTGCTGTGCAGGCATCACGGCCCAGGCTCACGCCGACTCCTCCTGCCCGGACCTCGCCAGTCTCAAAATCGAGGGCGTCGAGATCACAGCCGCTACCGAAGTCCCGGCAAATGCGCCGCTTCCGGCCTCATATCCGCATTACGACGGTTCGCTGCCCGCGCATTGTCGCGTTGAGGGCATGATGCACCGGCGCAAGGGGGTCGACGGTGTCGAGTACGGTATCGGCTTTGCTGTTGCTTTGCCCGAGAAGAACGCCTGGAACGGCGACTACATGATGCAGGGCGGAGGCGGCAGTAACGGGATCCTCTACTATCCCGCCGGCAACTCATATTCCGGCGATCAATCGGCTCTGCAGCGAGGATTCGCGGTTGGCAGCACCGATACCGGTCACCAGTCGCGGACCGGCTTTGATTTTTCCTTCATGCGCGATCAGCAGGCATTTCTGGACTTCGCTGATCAGGCCAACGCCGAAGCCGCTGGCGTTGCGAAGCGGATCATTTCTGCCTACTATGCCAAGCCCGCCGCTTATTCCTACTTCGTCGGCTGCTCCACCGGCGGCCGCGAAGGCATGATCCTCTCGCAGCGTTTCCCCACAGTCTTTAACGGCATTGTGGTCGGCGATCCCGCCATGCGCACCGGCCTTTCGAATCTGGCCATCGGCCAGTGGATTCCAGTGGCGTATAACCAGGCCGCTCCAAAGGATTCGTCGGGAAAGCCGGAGATCGACAAGCTCTTTACCGACGCGGATCGCCGGCTCTTCATGGACGCGCTGATGAAGAAGTGTGACGCACTCGACGGAGTGAAGGACGGAATGATCTTCGATCCCCTCGGCTGTCATTTCGATCCGGAAGAGATTGCCTGCAAATCGGGTCAAACCGAAAGCTGCATGGCTCCGGAAAAAGTTGCCGCCATAAAGAAGGCCTTCGCGGGACCGAAGAATGCTTACGGCACCCAGGTCTATCCCGGCTTTCTCTACGACGCGGGAATTGCCGCCTCCGGTCCGCTGCCGGGCCTGCTGAGCCCGCGCTCCCGCGGTCTCTTCGGCCCCGTCACAACCGCAACCACCCTCGACGTGGACAAGGCTGCCCTGCACGCCTCCGATCCCCTCGTTGAGCCGGCCTCAACCAACCTCACCACCTTCTCCGGCAATGGCGGCAAGCTCATCTTCTTCCACGGCGACAGCGATCCCTGGTTCTCCCCCCTCGATACGTTCCAGTATTACGAGTCGCTCGCTCCAGCCAATGGGGGAGCCGACAAAGTAGCCGCGTGGAGCCGGTTCTTCTTCGTCCCTGGGATGAGCCACTGCGGCGGCGGTCCCTCGCTCGATCGCTTCGATATGCTGGGCGCCGTCGTGAACTGGGTCGAAAAAGGAACCGCGCCAGAGTCCGTCATTGCTGTCGGAAAGGCGTTTCCTGGACGCAGCCGCCCGCTCTGCGCATATCCCAAACACGCGCAGTACAGTGGACATGGGAACACCGAGGACGCTGCCAGCTTCGTGTGCCAGTAATGTGATTCGTTCCAGGCTCTCCGGAACGAAACCAAAGTCCTCGTCCGCCAGCAATCTGCCCGCAGGAGAACTGCATTGACGCCATCCCGAATCATTCCTGCCGCCGCCGCGGCCCTCGCTGTTCTGCTCTTCGCTGGCCCCATTGCCTTTGCGCAGAATGCTCCGCCTCCCTTTCCGGTACCGCCCCCGCTGAATGCGCCATTGCCGTTTGTCAGTCCCATCTTCGGCGACAACATGGTGCTCCAGCGTGGCAAACCCGATGCGATCTGGGGCTGGTCCAAACCCGGTGACGCCGTTCGCATCCAGATTGGCAATCGCACCGCCACCGCCACCGCCGGAGCGGATCGCCGCTGGGAGGCGAAAATCGACCCTCCTTCTGCGGGCGGTCCCTATACCCTCACCGTTTCCGGTCCTCAAACCGTCGAGTTCCACAACGTGCTCGTGGGCGACGTCTGGCTCTGTGGCGGCCAGTCCAACATGGAGCTGCCTCTGCGCTTCACTGCAAACGCGGAGGAGGTCGCAAAAACCGCCGACGATCCCGAGATTCGCTACTTCACCGTCGCGGGCCGTCCCGCTTACCACACCGCCAATCTGATCGGCGGATCGTGGCGCGTGGTTTCGCCGCAGACAGCCGACTGGCTTTCCGCCGTCGCTTTCTACTTCGCGCGCAGGGTACAGCAGGACACCCACATCCCCATCGGCCTTGTCGTTGATGCCGTCGGTGGAACTCCGGCTGAAGCCTGGACCAGCGCTGCAGCGCTTCGCACCATGGGCGCCGACTTCGATGTGCCCCTCGCCGAACTCCAGCGTCTCGCCGGCTCCGGCGCGCCCGAGTACGGCAACTACATCCTCCACTGGTACGACGAGTACGACACTGGCCTTAAAGAGAAATGGTTCGCACCCGGCCTTGACGATGCGAGTTGGAAACCAGTCCCCGTTCCCAATGGTTTCTCAGAGCTGGGCCTCCCCGACACACCCGCTGTCGTGTGGTTCCGCAGAGAGATCACCCTGCCCGATCCGCTTCCCGCCGTCCGCGCCACCATCCACCTCGGCGAGATCGAGCGCATGGACACCGTCTACATCAACGGAACCGAGGTCGGGGCCAGCGCCTGGGTCGAGAATCCGCGTGTCTATTCCCTGCGTCCCGGCGTGCTCAGGCCAGGAAAGAATCTCATCGCCATCCGCGTCTTCAAAACCAAACCGGACGGTGGCTTCCTCGGCAAACCCGATGAGCTGTACCTTGCCCTCGACGATCAGAAAATCCCGCTTGCCGGCGACTGGAAAGCCAAACTCAGCGTCGATGCTCGGCCGCCTCATCCCATGCCCATCGGCTTTGAGAACTGGCCCGTCATCCCCACCGTCCTTTACAACGGAATGCTCGAGCCCATCGTGCCCCTGTCCATCACCGGCGCCCTCTGGTACCAGGGCGAGCAGAATTCCCCCCGCGGCTATCAATACCGCAGGCTGCTTCCCGTCATGATCGCCGACTGGCGCAGTACCTTCGCTCAGGGCGATTTCCCCTTCTATATTGTCAGCTTGCCCGCCTTCGGTCCCCGCAGCTCCACACCCACCGACGACGCATGGGCCGACACGCGCGAGTCGCAGGCCATCGCTGCCGCCGCCGTTCCCAATTCCTGCCTTGCCGTCACCATCGACACCGGCGATCCGGACAGCCTCCATCCGAAGAACAAGCAGCCCGTCGGCGATCGGCTCGCCTTCTGTGCCCTGGCGAATAACTATCACCGGCATGTGGTCGACATGGGCCCAACCATCAAATCGGTCCACCGAAAATCCGGTTCCATCGTGCTGCGCTTCTCACATACCAACGGCGGACTGGTCGTCAGGGGAGACAAGCTCGGCGAGTTCTCCATCGCCGGCGACGACCGCAAATGGTACTGGGCCAGCGCCACGATCAAAGGCAACACCGTGATCGTCTCGTCGCCCTCTGTGCCGCATCCCACGCAGGTTCGCTACGCCTGGCAATCCAATCCCGAGGCCACCCTCTTCAATGGCGCTGGCCTCCCGGCGGCGCCGTTCCGCACAGACGACTGGCCCCTCGTTACGCAAACCGCCCGGCCATATTGAGCAAGCCCGATAGAAACCGCAATGTCAATGCAAAACGCCACAGCAGGTGGCGGCTATTGCCCTGTTGGTGTAACCGGGAATCGATAGATATCCACGCTGATCGCGGGGACTGAGATGGAGCCAGGTTTCTCATCCATGGATGTCTCCCGCACGCTTACCTGAGGCGAATCGCCGACGCGGTTCTCCGAGTCGAGGTCTTTACCGGTCAATTCCCATCGAGTCGCCGGCCCTGTCGCACGCATGCCGGCCACCGTTAGATCGAATTTCTGGTACGAGTCTGTGCCGTTCACAACAGCAATCGTCAGGTATTTGCGATCTGCTGTGAGAGCCGCAACCATGTCCAGAGGATAAGTCGGACTTCCGGAACTCGTCTTCGGCTGATCGCCGTACGGCGGATACTTCGGCGCGGGCTGGGGCGAATTGCCCGATACATCAACCGGGATGGTTCCGAAGTGGTCGCGATACATCTTATAGAGCAAGCCGCGCGAGTTATATGTCGCTGCCGAATCGTTATAGCTCAGCGTGGAAACTGCCATGGTATAGGCGCCCATCTTCAGGAAATCGGT
>DASZYN010000651.1:0-3018 GCA_035545435.1 Acidobacteriaceae bacterium
GGACAGACTTCAGTGCAGGTGGCGGCCCGATTCCAGAAGGACGTGGTCGAGCTGCATCCGGACTCGGTTCACATCCTGGTGGGGACCAATGACCTCAAGGCGAACTGGGTTCCTCAGACGACGTGGGATGCGTTCACGTCGATGATTCAGGAGGCCAGGGCGGCGAATATTGCGGTTTTCATCGGTACGGTGCCGCCGTGGGGGGATGGGCCGGGCGCGCGAACCAGCGATCCTGACTACACCGGCCGGAACGCTCGTGTTGCGACGCTGAACGGCTGGCTCAAAGCGCAGGCAGGGGTCACGGTGATCGACTATGACTCGCTCCTCGTGGGTAGTAATGGGCTCTACAATCCGGCGATGACGGATGACGGGATTCATCCGAACGCAGCGGGATATGCGGTGATGACGCCGGCGGCGCTGAAAGCGCTGGAATGGGTCAGTGATCAGTGTTCAGATACCTTCGCAAGGCCGGAGGGTCGCCCTGTCGAATTGCAAGGCTTAAGGTTATCTTCATTTTCCACCCTATCTTTCGGCCCGTTTCACGCGAAATTCACGAGCGTGCAGCGAACAGTCGCAATGGGCATTGCTAGTCTCCACTGCCATGGAGGCATCAATGCGTAAAACGTTGTCTGCTGTTGTTTCTGCAACTGCAATTCTGGTTTCGCTGAACGCAACCGCACAGGACAGAGGCAGAGATCGCGATTGGGATCGGAGCCCGATCCGCCACGTTTTGCTGGTCAGCATCGACGGCATGCACGCGGTAGATTTCCTGAACTGCAGCCATGGGATGGCCGGCATCAACAACGGCGCACCCTACTGTCCCAATCTGGCGGCCTTGGGCACGACCGGGGTGAACTACGTCAACGCCAGTACCTCGAAGCCTTCGGATTCCTTTCCTGGGCTGATGACGCTGGTGAGCGGCGCGACACCACGGACGCTGGGGGTGTACTACGACGTCGCTTACGACCGGTCGCTCGATGGACCGATGACAGCAACGGGCAATGGAAACCCGGCCGGGAACTGCACAGCGGGCGCGGCGCCGACTGGTTATGAAACCGAGTACGAGGAAGGCATCGACATCGATCAGACAAAGCTGAACGGCGGAGCCCCGAATGCCGGCCTGACCGATGGCGGGATTGCCTCGATCGATGCGACGAAGCTGGATCGCGATCCGGCGAAGGGATGCGCGCCGGTGATGCCGTGGCAGTTTGTGCGGACGAATACGATCTTCGGCGTGGTGCACAACGCAGGCGGCTATGTGGCGTGGTCGGACAAGCATCCTGCGTATTCGTCGGTGGCGGGACAGCACGGAATGCTGGATGACTACTACTCGCCCGAGATTAACTCCAACGTGGTGCCCCTGCCGGGAGTGACTACGGCCTCGGGGACGACCTGCGCGGCCGTGCCGGATCCCGGCTCCGATTTGACGGCGTGGACGAACAGCTTCCAGAACATTCAGTGCTACGACCAGCTGAAGGTCAACGCGATTCTGCATGAGATCGACGGGATGGATCACCTGGGGATGACGAAGACACGGACACCGACGGTGTTTGGAATGAATTTCCAGGCCGTGAGCGTGGGGCAAAAGCTCGTCGAAGGCTCGACGAAGGGCGGCTATCTGGATGGAGCCGGGACGCCGTCGGCTTCGCTGCTGAGCGAGATCCAGTTTGTGGATGACGCGATCGGGCAGTGGGTGGACGAGCTGAAGGACAAGGGCAAGTACGAATCGACGCTGATCGTCATTACGTCGAAGCACGGTCAATCGCCGATCGATCCGAATCTCTTCTTCCCGATTCCTGGCAAGACGAACAACGGCCAGTCACCGGCGACACTGCTGGCGAGTCTTTTGCCGGCGAACCAGGTGAACGGAGTCGGGGCAACGGAGGACGACGTCTCCCTGTTGTGGCTTGCCGATCCTTCGACGTTATCGTCGGCTGTGGCGACGCTGGAAAGCAACCTGAAGACGGCAGGGATAGGCCAGATTTTCTATGGGCCGAGCCTGGCGCTGAACTACGATGTGCCGGGACTGCCACCAAACGGCGATCCGCGCACGCCGGACATCATCGTGACGCCGAACGTGGGCGTGACGTATACGGGCAGCAACAAGAAGCTGGAAGAGCACGGCGGCTTCTCGCATGACGACACGAACGTGATGCTGCTGGTCGAGAATCCGGCATTGCGGGCGCAGACGGTGTACACGCCGGTGGGAACCAACCAGGTGGCGCCATCGATTCTGCTGGCGCTGGGGCTGGATCCGCGGGCGCTGGACGGCGTGCGACTGGAAGGCACGGGTGTTTTGCCGTACGTGAATCTGAACTTCAGCTGGTGAAAAGGACGTGGGGGCAGGTTCGCAGGTACAGGGCGCGCGTGGGTTTCGGTGCTCCCGCGCGCTCTCTGTAAGTCAGTACTTCGCCAGCTCCGCGATGGCGTGGAAGATCTTTTCCGGCTGCGGAAGGATCGCGTCTTCGAGCACGGGTTGGTAGCCGACGAACGAATCCAGCGCGCCGATGCGGCGGACCGGGGCGTCAAGGGCGTCAAAGAGTTCTTCCCCGATACGGGCGGCAATTTCGGCGCCGTAGCCCCAGCTGAGCGTGTCCTCGTGGGCGACGATGACCTTGCTGGTTTTGGTGACGGAGGTGGCGATGGCTTCCCAGTCGTAGGGGTTCAGCGTGCGCAGGTCGAGAATCTCGGTTTCGATGCCGAGTTCGCGCTGAGCCCGCTGGGCAGCCTGAAGAGCACGCGGCACGAGAGCTCCGTAGGTGATGAGCGTCAGATGGCTGCCTTCGCGAACGATATTCGCCTTGCCGAAGGGGATCATGTAGTCGGGGCCCGGGTAGGGCGCGCGGCCATAGGCCTCGCGATAGAGGCGCTTGTGCTCAAGGAACAGCACCGGGTCGTCGCAGCGGATAGCGGTGCGCAGCAGGCCATTGGCATCAAGGGCGTTCGATGGGAAGACGACGCGGATGCCGGGCGTGTGGGTAAAGAAGTTTTCGCCGGACTGCGAGTGATAGATGGCTC
>DASZYN010000652.1:0-7723 GCA_035545435.1 Acidobacteriaceae bacterium
CGATCCCACGATCGATGTCATGCCGGTTATTCCTCTTGATCTGACGGGACAACCCGACCCGAATGCAGGCAAGTCGATCGACGATCTGATCGCCCAGGCGGAGAAGAACCGCCCCGAAGTGGCCATTTACCAGATGCAGGCCGAAGTGCAGAGGCAAGCCCTCAAGGACATTAACAGCGAGTTGCTGCCAAGGTTGGATATGTATGGCGTTTTCGCGGGCAACGGCACAGCCGGCCCGGCGAATCCCTTTTGCAACCTCGGACCCCAGTATTGCTCCACCACCCTGCCCACTGGCTTTGGGGGTGAGTTCCAGAACCTGTTCAATTACACGGCACCTGAATACCAGGTCGGTATGACTCTGCAGATCAATCTGCGCAACCGGACGTTCAAAGCCGATCAGTTCCGGGCGGTGCTGCAGTACCGGCAAAGCCAGATCGCATCGGAACAGCAGCAGAAGAGCATCCGTTTCGATGTGCGCAACTCCCAGTTCGCTCTCGAACAGGCTCAGGCGCGGGTGGAGGCGGCACAGAAATCCCGCGATCTGGCCCAGCATACGTTCGACATCACGCGGCAGGAACAGCAGCTCGGGGCGAAATCCAGCGCCGATACTCTGCTGACTGCCAATGCTCTGGCCGTCGCCGAGTCGGCTCTGGATGCCGCCCAGTCTGCGTATGAGAAGGCGAAAGTGGATATTGACCGGGCCATTGGGGATACCCTCAACCGGATGCAGGTCTCGATCGACGATGCCAAATCCGGCGTGGTTACGCACGGGCCATAATGGAAGAAGCTATCGGCTAAGAGCGAATGGCTACAGGCTATGTCCACCGCGGCCCAACCCGTCATCCCTGAAGTTTCCGGCAGCAAGCTCGCGCCGCTGGTTCTGATCGCCGACGATCAGCCCCATATCCTCGACGCTCTCGAGCTGCTCCTTGAGCCGGAAGGCTACCGCATCGAGAAGGCCACCTCGCCCTACATGGTGCTGGACGCGCTGAAATCCTCGTCCTTCGATGCGCTCCTGCTCGACCTGAATTACACGCGCGACACGACATCGGGACGCGAGGGCCTCGATCTGCTCTCGCAAATTCGTGCGCATGAGTCGCAGATGCCGGTGATCGTGATGACGGCCTGGGCGAACGTCGAGCTGGCGGTTGAAGCGATGCGCCGCGGGGCATCTGACTTTGTTCAGAAACCCTGGGACAACGCGCGTCTGCTGACCATCCTGCGCACCCAGATCGACCTGAGCAACGCCGTGCGCCGCGCCCAGAGACTGGAAGCCGAGAACCGCCTCCTCCGCGCCGCCAATCTCCCCGAGATGATCGCCACGGCGGCCGTCATGCAGCCGGTGCTCGCCACCATTACGCGCATCGGGCCTTCTGACGCGTCCGTCCTCATCACCGGGGAGCATGGAACGGGCAAGGAAGTCGTTGCACAAACGCTGCACGCACTTTCCCAGCGTGCTTCGCGCTCGATGGTGGCCGTCAACACCGGCGCCCTCCCCGAGGGCACCTTCGAATCCGAACTCTTCGGCCACGTCAAAGGCGCCTTTACCGATGCCCGCACGGAGCGCATCGGACGCTTTGAGCTGGCCGAAGGCGGCACGCTCTTCCTCGACGAAATCGCCAACGTGCCCCTGCGGCAGCAGGCGAAGCTTCTCCGTGTTCTCGAAACCGGCGAAATGGAACGCGTCGGATCGTCAAAGACCCGGCACGTGAACGTCCGCGTCATCTCCGCCACGAACGCCGATATCCGCAAGGAAGTCGATGCCGGGAATTTCCGCGCCGATCTGCTCTTCCGCCTCAACACGGTCGAGATCCATCTGCCACCGCTGCGCGAACGCCGCGAGGACATTCCACCGCTCGCCGCGCATTTTCTTGCCCGCTACTCGCAGCGCTATCGCAAGCCGGTATCGGGCATCGACCCCACGGCGATGGAGCTGATGCTCCACTACGCGTGGCCAGGCAACGTGCGCGAGCTCGATCACACCATCGAGCGCGCCGTGCTTATGTCCCGCGAAGAGGTTATCGAGGTGCCCGATCTCGGCCTGTCGCCGGCTCGAGTCTCCACCCAGGCTCTCGAAGAGATGTCTCTTGAGTCGGTGGAGAGTATTCTCATCCGCAAAGCCCTCTCGCGCTGCAACGGCAACGTGAGCCAGGCGGCAGAAGCCCTCGGTCTGAGCCGCGGGGCCCTCTACCGGCGGATGGAAAAGTATGGCATCTAGCGGCGTCGATTCTCACGCATTCGCTTACGGCTCCTGCCTCCTTCCTGCTGTTTTCTGCACTCCGCACGCTGTACCCTGAGCGCTGATGGCGAACCACCGCGGCACATCCAGGCGTAAGCCCAAACGCCAGAGCGTCTCCTTCGAGGCGCGCCTGCGGATCTTCTGCACGGTCGCCGCGCTCGTCTTCATGGCGCTCTGTGCGGCGGTCCTGACCCTCCTGCACGTCACGGCGGGTCCCATGCTCGCCACGCTGGGCATTCTGGGGCTCATCCTGCTGCTAATTTTTGCGGCTTTTATCGAAGAAGCCGTCCGGCCCGTGCAAACGCTTGCCAATGTGGTCGCGGCACTACGCGAGGAGGACTACTCTTTCCGGGCTCGCGGCGCGAATCGCGATGACTCGGTTGGCCAGCTTGCTCTCGAAATCAACGCTCTGGCTGACACGTTGCAGACGCAGCGCGTCGCATCGCTGGAAGCCGTCGCCCTGCTCCGCCGCGTCATCGCCGAGATGGACGCTCCGGTTCTGGCCTTCGACCAGGAGACGCGGCTCCGGCTGCTCAATCCGGCGGCCGAGCGCGTGTTTTCCCTCGAGCCGGCGAAGCATCTCGGGAAGACCGCCGAGGATCTGGCCCTCACCGAGTTGCTCCAGGAAACCAGCGAAACTGTGCTTCAGCTCGAAATTCAGCGGCCCTCCCCTCTCGGCGTGAAGCGCACCGAGCCCAGCCAGCCGGCGCGCTGGATGATCCGCCGCGGGGAATTCCGCCAGCGCGGCGTACCCCACACGCTGGTCGTGCTCTCCGATGTCAGCGCCGCACTGCGCGAGGAAGAGCGCCTCGCATGGCGGCGCCTGATTCGCGTCATCGGTCACGAGATCAGCAATTCCCTTACTCCGATCAAGTCGATTGCCGGTTCGCTGCGCACACGTATCGTGCCGAAATCGGCCAATGGCTCCGAGCCTCAGGCCGAACCGGCGCCCGCTCCGCCACCACCGATTCCGCCAGCCATGGCCGTTCTGCAGCGGGACCTGCAGCGCGGCCTTTCCGTCATCGAGAACCGCGCCGAGTCGCTGAACCGTTTCGTCCAGGCCTATCGCCAGCTGGCTCAGCTGCCTTCACCGGTTCTCAGGCGGGTTCCGCTGCAGCCTCTGCTGGAGCGAGTGGTGTCGCTCGAAATTCGCCTCGACGTACGGCTGCTTTCGGCGCCCGACGTGGAGTTGCTGGCCGATACAGACCAGATCGAGCAGCTCCTGATCAACCTCGTCCGCAACGCCGTCGAGTCGGCACTGTCGTGTGTCGAGGAAGAACCGGAACCAGCGCCTGCGATCGAAGCAAGCGCGGAAAATGCAGCCCGGTTCGCCGTTCGCCCGCGCTCCCAGCCCACGGGAACGCCGTGCCGCCCGGAGGTCACGATCCGAGCAACCGAAGAGAGCGATCTGGTGTGCATCGCCATCGAGGACAATGGCCCGGGCCTTGCCAATCCGGAGAACCTCTTTGTTCCGCTGTACACCACGAAGAAATCCGGCTCCGGGGTCGGTCTGGCGCTGGCGCGCCAGATCGTCGAAGCCCACGGCGGCATCATCGAGCTGCGCAATAAGCCCAACCACGCCGGGTGTATTGCCGAAGTTCGGATTCCGATCGCCGAGATCCCTCGCACTTAGCGGCCAGGAGGGTTCTGCTATAATGCTTTTACGCTCAGTTATTTGGTTGTGAGCCGCTCTCGCCTTCATCCGCAAGATCGTCCTCCCGTAATCCTCTCCAGGTCCACTCAGCGTAATGGCTCCTGTTGCCGATCTCGGCAAAGGGCCAGGCTGACGCGTTCGAGGCTCATGCCCAGCGCATTTCAGCCGAAACCATGAGTGTGGGTCGAATCTCGATCAGCGCGTCATCTGCGCTTCCCGGATTTTCCTGCATAGAAACTGAAAGCTCTCCGGCGCAGCTCCGCCCAATGGCCCGAGCCGCACCCGGAACACAAACAGCTCCGGCCGTCCCACAGCCGGTTCCCTGGATGAAGAGCAGGCCCAACGGCCTCGCAGAGTGGAACCGCAGACGCCCGAGCCAAGGAATCCATTGAAACTGTTCTCTGAACTCAACCTCTCCCAGGCGCTGCAACAGCAGATTGCCGCCGCCAACTTTGTCACCCCCACCCCGGTTCAGGCTGGAGCCATCCCGCCTGCGCTCGAAGGCCGCGACGTTCTCGCTACGGCGCAAACGGGCACCGGCAAAACTCTCAGCTTCCTCATCCCCCTCATTGAGCGCATGCCAAAGAATGCAAAGGGAGCTTCAGCCCTCGTCCTTCTCCCCACGCGCGAACTCGCCATGCAGGTTCTGGAAGCGTATCGCCAGCTCACCCACAGCAAGGGCACGGCGGCTCTTGTGTGCGGCGGCCTGAATGAGGGCCCGCAGCTGGACGCTATCCGCCGCGGTGCGCGCCTGATCGTTGCCACGCCAGGCCGCCTGGAGGATTACCTCGACCGCAGACTCATCAGCCTCAGCGGAATCAAAATGCTGGTTCTCGACGAGGTCGATCGCATGCTCGACATGGGCTTCAAACCGGCGATCCGCCGCATCGCGGCTTCCCTGCCCGCCGATCGCCAGACTCTTTGCTATTCGGCAACCCTGAGCGCGGAGATTCGCGATGTCGCGCGCGACTATCTCAACGATCCAGTCCGCATCGAGATCGGCTCGGTGCTCAAGCCTTCGCCCAACGTCGAGCTGCAAACTTTTGAGGTTCCCGTGGACAAGAAGCAGGAACTCCTCGAGCATCTGCTCGGCGCGCACGACGGCAGCTTTCTCGTCTTCGTTCGCACCAAGCATGGAGCCGATCGCGTCGCCCGCCGCCTGAAACGCGCAGGGCACTCGGCCGTGCCTATCCACGGCGATCGCACCCAGTCCCAGCGCAACTCGGCGCTGCGCAGCTTCGCCGAGGGACATCACCGCGTCCTGGTTGCGACCGACGTCGCCGCCCGGGGCATCGACGTTGCCGATGTGGCGCATGTGGTCAATTTCGATATGCCCAAAGAAGCCGAGGATTTTGTGCATCGCGTCGGACGCACGGGCCGAGCTTCGGCGCGCGGCATGGCTTCTACCTTCGCCGCGCCTGACGAAACTCACACCCTGCGCAAGATGGAGCGCACCCTGGCGATCAGTACTCGGAAATTCCGCGTTCGGCCACGCGCGGCAGCACACGCGCACAACGCCTGATCCACAAACCATGGCGATGCGGAGCGAAGAGCCCGCATCGCCGCTCCGCCTCTGCTCCCTGATCTTGTCTTTATTTCGGCATGAGTCCCTGCAGCAGATTTCCCAGGCTCTTTTTCGCCGCTGTGCCGGCGCTTCCCTTCATCATTGCTTTCACGTCGGCGCGGATCACCGGATTCGACGTAGTCCCTGTGATTGTCATCGGCACGCTGGCATTGGCTGCTGTGTGCAGCAGGTTGCCGGCGACGCCGCCCAGAGCTGCCGACGCTGCATCCACGGCGGCCCCTGCTGCGCCTGAACCGCTCAGTTTTGCGGTCAGCTGAAAATTCAGTGCGCCCGACGCGGCCACTGTCCCCTGACCGGTTGCGGTGCCAATGGCCGGAACCACGCAATTGATATTGGACAGGGCTGTCTGCGCAGAAGTCTGGCGCACATCGGCATGCAGAACCTGGATTCCCGTCCCGCCGCTGGTCCCCGTCAACGCCTTCAGTCCCTGAATCTTCGACCCCAGATCGAATCCCGCCAGCTGCGTATTGTCCACTTCCACCGGCCCCTCAATCACGGGAGACGTCGCCGTCCCTGTAATCGCAAGTTGCGCCGTCAAAGTCCCGCCTTTGAGCTGCGACCCCGTCGGCAGGTGTACACCCACCGCTGGCAGCAGAGCCTCCACTGCATCCACCGGCACTCGCATCGCGTTGACATGCAGATCCACGGTGGTTGCCGGTTCTTTCGTTGCAAATGTTCCTGTAACGTGCACGGTCACGGGTCCGGTCGCCACCGCGAGATCCTTCACGGTGCCCGTCTGCGCTCTCAGATCGTCCTGGGCGGTGTACGTCACGTGCACCGGATTCGGCGCCGGGGTGCCGCCTTTCGCCAGCAACAGATGCTGCGCCACGATGCTGCCGGTGCTGGTTGCGGTCTTTCCGTCGGATTTCAGCTGGGCGTCGACGTCCGCCTGCATGTCAATTCCGTCGCTTGCCGGCAGCACCCCAGCCTTCACCGGATCGAAAGCGCGCACTGCCAACTGCGCACTCAATGGCGTTGCCGACGCATCCTGCTCATTGAACGGTCCCACGGTGCCGTTCAACGACACCGATCCACTGCCCGGCAGATTCGCTTTCACCGAGAAAGGCATGACCGAATGCGATGACAGATTGTCGACCGTGATGTTGACGGCGTCATAGACGAAAGGCTGTCCTTTCGCCGGCGATGAAGACACGACGACTTTGCCGTCGTCGATTTGTGCGATGGCCACGACCACTTCCGGTGAGGGACCCTGGGGTGGGGCGGTGCCGGTTCCTGTTCGGCCCAGGCTGGCGTAATTCCACACTCCCTGCGCATTGGAGATCAGGTGAATCTCAGGCGACTCCGCAACAAACTTTCTGACATTGACCTGGTGATGGAACAGAAACGCGCCGACATCGACACCGATCTTCAGGGACTTCGCCTGAAGAAAAGGCGCAGCGCTGAAGGCCGGATCGTCGGCCACGGTTAGCTGATCCGCCACCACGCTCCCGGAGAACAGTGAAAAGCTCAGCTTGCCCAGCGTGACTTTCCGGCCCAGAGCGCTCGACAGCTGATTCTCGAGCATCGGCCGGAAGGAATCCGCGTTGACGAAAAACGGCACGATCACCAGCACCAACACCAGGACCACTCCAATGCCGATCGCAATCTTTACCCAGCGCTTCATAGCTTCTCCGCCCTCGTTTCTGATCTGAGATGCAGTCGCCCCTTAATTTACTCCCTGCCATACCATTCGATGGAACATTATGTCCATGGCCTTTGGCGATTCCTTCGCGCCGCGATTGATCACCAGCGCACTAACGCCAGCCTACTTTGGCGCGGTCAAGCACCTCCTGTACCGTGATCGCGTCAATCGATTTCTCAAGGATGAGCTGGATCAGCGGACCACACGCAGGTCAGTTTGATCAAGCTAAACACACCGGCGGTGCACCTCTGCTTCGGGGCGTAGAATTTCCCGTTCCTCTGCTGACGATTTGTGGAGGTTCACCATGGAAGTCACGAACGCCTTCATCGGCAAACCCGGGAAGCCATCCGAAAAAGACGTCACCGCCGCCCTCGGCGCCAGCGCTCCTGTCTGGTCCGAGTTCGTCCACTGGGCAGAAGAGCGCGGTGCCGCCACTCAGGAATGGAAATCGTACAACGTGAAGCACGGATGGTCGCTCCGCCTGAAGCGAAAAGATCGCAACATTGTTTATCTGGCGCCCTGCAGCGGCTGTTTCCAGGTGTCGTTCATCCTGGGCGAGAAAGCCATGGATGCCGTTCGTCACGCCAGCTTCCCACCTGATGT
>DASZYN010000653.1:0-1583 GCA_035545435.1 Acidobacteriaceae bacterium
GCTGAAGCAGACTACCCACAACCTGAATGAGATCACCGCATCGATCAACTCAGGCAAAGGCACGCTGGGCATGCTGACCAAGGATCCGAAGACGGCGGCCAAATTGTCGGACACCATTGAAAAGCTCGACACCATGCTCACCCAGATCAACGAGGGTCAGGGAACGATCGGCGCACTGTACAAGGATCGCAGGCTCTACGACCACGTGGACCATCTCATGACGGACTCGAGCGATCTGGTGCAGGCCATCCGGAAAGATCCCAAGAAGTACCTGAACATCCGCGTACATATTTTCTAGCTTGT
The DNA here is from genome assembly GCA_035545435.1 of Acidobacteriaceae bacterium. Classification (GTDB taxonomy): domain Bacteria; phylum Acidobacteriota; class Terriglobia; order Terriglobales; family Acidobacteriaceae; genus Palsa-343. The sequence continues at coordinate 304 of DASZYN010000653.1, forward strand.
GGTTTTCTGGTTCATTGAACAATGAGGCTTCCGCCGGGAAGGCCTCAGGGGCTGAAGCCCACCGGGGTTTGCGTTCTTTGCGGCACGACTGAAGTCGTGCCCTGATACAAAAGCCGGACGATTTTTGAACGAATCTTCGGGACACCACGCCCGTGGGTTGTTGCGAGATCTCTTCGTGGGGAAGAGAAGCAGGTTCCTCGATCCGTTGTGGGGACAAGGGGAAGCAGGTCCCTCCGCTCCGCTGCGCTTCGGTCGGGATGACAAGTGTGGGTGTTGGTGCAGGGAAGCAGGTCCCGCCGCTTCCCCTTCGCCAGGCTCAGGGTTCGGTCGGGATGACAAGGGTGGGTGTTGGTGCAGGAAAACAGGTCCTTTCGCTTCGTCGGGATGACAAGCAGATTCCTCTGCTTCGGGCGGAATGACAAGGGGAAGAAACTTCAGAAACGCCACACAGCGTTTATTTCTTTCGTGCGGCTGCGGTACGCTATCCGCTGAACGCTGTTTTCCTGAGGAGTCCCATGCGCATCGTTCGCTCTGCCTGGCGCTATGCCGTTCCCTTGCTGTTCATCCTTCCCGCCGGCCTTTGCGCGCAGCAGCTGGTTTCCACCTCCGACACATCGCAGGCGCCCACCGAGCCCAAAGCTCTGCACAGCTTCGATCTGAACGCGATCGACAAGAGCGTCGATCCCTGTGTCGACTTCTATCAATACGCGTGCGGCAACTGGCGGAAGGAGAATCCCATTCCGGCGGATCAGTCGCGGTGGGGACGCTTCAACGAACTCAACGAACGCAACCGCTACCTGCTCTACGTCGATCTGAAAAAAGCAGCGGATTCTCCAAAGACGGCGCTGCAGCGTAAATACGGCGACTTTTTCGCGGCGTGCATGGACACCGATCAGGCGAACAAGCTGGGGGACAAGCCGGTTCAACCGCTCTTTGCGCGCATCGATGCCATGAAGGACAAGAAGGAGATCGCAGGGGTCGCCGGGTATATCGACTCGAAGACTCCCACCGGCATCTTCTTCCGCTTCGGGGTTGAGCAGGATCAGAAGGATTCAACCAAACAGATTGAGGGCCTCCACCAGGGCGGGCTGACTCTGCCCGATCGGGACTACTACCTGCAAGACAACGCGAACATGCAGGAGATCCGCGCCAAATATCACGACTACATCGTGGCGGTGCTGAAGCTCACCGGCGAATCGGAGGATCAGGCGAAGGCGGACGCCGATCACGTGATGGAAATCGAGACGGCGCTGGCGAAGGGCTCGACGCCTCGGGTCGAT
>DASZYN010000654.1:0-4005 GCA_035545435.1 Acidobacteriaceae bacterium
GGGTTTCGAGACGTCGTCGTACTCATTGCAATAAGCGCAGGAGAGATTGCACCGGCGCATGGGCACAATCTGGGCCATGACGGTGTGGCGCGTGGAGGCGAGGGCATGGGCGACGAGGGAGACTTCCCGCACCTTGCGCGAGGCAGCTTTGAGGCGGCGGCGGATCGTCATTTTGCGGGCCCTGGGGGTGACTTCTGCCATGTCTTTTCTATTGTAGCGGGTGGGGGAGGACGGCGTTCCGTTGTCGGCGTTCAGCGTTCAGTAAGAGCGGCGCGATTCCCATTTTCCCGCGCGTTCCCACATCTGCCAAAACCGGGCAGATGTGGTACCCGTTGGGTCGTGCCTTGTTACAAAACCGGCTGATTGAGATCCTCGTTCCCACATCTGCCAAAACCGGGCAGATGTGGGGCACCCGTTGGGTCGTGCCTTGTTACAAGACAGGCTCATTGAGATTTTCGTTCCCACATCTGCCGAAGCGGGCAGATATGGACACCCGTGGAGCCTGGGTTACGAGGATGGGCCGTCGCCGGAGTTCGCCTCGTCCTGGGATTTGGCGAAGCCGTAGTGCGAGGCGAGATAGCGCGGGCCCTTCGAAGATTGGGCGAGGACGCGTACGTCCATGCCGCCGTCGCGCATGCGGATCTGGACCATGGTGCCGGGAGGCAGGTGGTCGAGGACGTTGTCGCCAGGCAGGGAAAGTGAGGAACGGTTCCAGGGGGTAAGGAGGAGGTGCGCCATGGTCAGCAGCGGAAGGCTGAACCCTGGATGCAGGACGAAGGTCCGTCCGTCGAGGACGATGGTGTAGAGCGGATCGCCGCGGTGTTCGCAGTTGGCGTAGTAGGGATCCGGCTTGCAGGGGCTCGCGCCGAGGAAGGTGGCTCGCTGGAATTCGGGCATCGGGGGGCGACGGAAGGAGGGCACCTGGGCCGCCCAGGCAGTGCCGCAGAGCAGTGCGCAGACGGCGAGAATGAGAGCGCGCTGGGGCACGCGGGGAGTGTAGCAGAAAGACGGCGTGCAGCGTTTGGCGGACAGGGTTTGTGAGTTTGGAGTTTGGAGTTTGGAGTTGAGAGTTGTGAGTTGTGAGTTGAGAGTTGTGAGTTTGGAGTTGAGAGTAGAGCGGTTCGGTTCAGAGTGCGATAGGCCGTCGGTCTGACCCGATCAACGGTATCCGCTACCCGCTCCGCTATGCGCTACCCGCTATCCGCTAAACGCTCAACGCTGCTGTTCAGCTCTTTTTGGGGCGGCCGGCGACCATGCTGAGGGTGCCTTCATGCTTTTCGCGGATGACGGTGAGCTGGATTGGCTTGCCGCGATTGGCGTGGATGTCATGGACCCACTGGCTGGTGGTGGCGACGTTCTCGCCGTTGACGCGGGTGATGACGTCACCGGCGCGCAGGCCGGCGGCGGCTGCGGGACTGTTGTCATCGACGCGCTTGACGAGGAGTCCCTGGCCGTCATGGACACCGAAGAAGTTGGCGAGCTGAGGGCCGAGCATGTCGAGATCGAGACCGGTGTAGAAGGGATTCGAGGTGAGCGAGGAGAAGATGCCGTTGCCGTAGCTGTTGCCGGTATTGGCGGGCAGAGCGATGTCGCTGTCGGGGTCGGGCACAGGGATGTGCTGGGACCAGGCATTGGCCTCAATGGTGGCGCGGTCGGCGAGCTGGACGGACAGGGTCTGCTGCTGTCCGTCGCGGCTGATGAGGAGGGTGACGCTGCGGCCGGCGGGCGTGTCGTGGAGCAAGCGCGTGAGCTGAGCCTGACCGACGATGGTCTGGCCGTTCATGCCAAGGATCACGTCGTGAAGCTTCAGGCCGGCTTTGGCGGCGGGCGCGTCGTGGTCGATGGTGGTGACTTCGACGCCGCGAACATCCTTCAGTTTGAGCTGGGCGGCACGGTCGGAGTCGACGTCATGCAATCCCACGCCCAGGTATCCCTGGGAAGCGCTGGCGATGGCAGGATCCTGGCCGGGAGGAAAGACATGCTGTTCAGCGGGACCAGCACCGGAGGGAGGGAAAGCGCCGCCGAGGAGGCCCTGCTGGCCGTGGACGACGTGGGGCAGGGAGAGAGCGGCGGCAGTGACGACGGCGATGGGGAGAAACTTTACAACTGGCCTCAGAAAAGTGTTCATCTTGCGCCTCGAATCTGTCCTGTTGTCTCTGACGAACGAGTGCTGCGCTGGTCAACCGCAGGCTGCCCGGGAACATAGTACGCAAGGGGCAGCCTGCTTGTCTTCATTGAATCTGTGAAACCTGTTCGAGATACTGCCGGGAAACGCTTCGGATGCGCTGGTCCTGATCACGATTGGCGACGGTCTGCAGGACTTCGCGGACGGCGGAGTCGGCATCAACGGGTTCGAGAAGGCTGATGGCCTGGGCGCGGACGTCGGCGTTGGAGTCGTGCAGGACGGCTTCGAGGACGGCATCGCGGACCCGGGTGTCGACCGGGATATAGGACTCGAGGCCTTCGAGGGCCTTGCGGCGGACGCGGGCATCCTTGTCATAGCGGAGGGCGACCATGAGTGTGTTGCGAACGGCTCCGCCACTGCACTCGCGACCGGCTCGGCAGGCTTTGGCGAGCAGATTTACAGAATCATCGTGGACGACCTGGTTGGCATAATTGCGGGCGGCGAGGACGAGCAGCTGGCGAATCTGCGGGTCGTCGAGGGTGCCGAAGGCAGTTTCGGGGATGACGCGCTGGAAATGAACTTCGACGTTCTCCGAGTCGGGCTCGATCGAGATGCTGCTGACGCCGCCGATCTGGGCCGAATCCGGGTCAGACAGGATCGGCAGGGGGGCTGGGGAGTTTTGCGCGACGGTCGAGGTGGCGCGAACGTTGTGTCCAGCGACGCGATAGCCGCCCCAGGCGCCGAGGGCACCGCCGGCGAGGAGCACGACCGTGGCCATGACAGGCGCACCCTGCAGGGCGCCGAAGCCCCTGTGGATGCGCTGACTTAGACGGCGAAAAAAGCTGGCCTGGGGGAGGGCGTCGAGGGCTTCATCCAGCCGCAGGCGGGTACGCGCGAGGAGGCTGGGGGAGGGTTCCACGACAGGAGCGACAGACATGGCCTTGTGGAGCGCGGAGATAGCTTCCATTTCCTGACGGCAAGGCTCGCACTGGGCAAGATGTTGTTCGAGCTGGTGGGCCCGGTCGTCGGGCAACTCTCCATAAACGGACAGGACGATGTGTTCCTGTGCCAGATTGCAGTTCATACGTACGTGCCTCACTTCGCCTCAAAGTTTTGGACGTCCAAAATCAGCGTTTAGCGTCTAGCGCCTAGCTTTTAGTTATTCGTTACCGCAGTTCGGCGAGCTTTGCCCGCAGTTTTTTGGTGGCACGGAAGAGGGTATTCTTGGCTGTTTCTTCCGTGGTATTGAGCATTTCTCCGATGGTGCGCAGGCGGAGCCCCTGGTAGTGCTTGAGTTCAAAGACCATGCGCTCACGGGGGGTGAGCTCGTCGAGAGCCATCATGATGCGGTGGCCGAGGTATTTGCGATCGAGCTCGCGGCCGGGATTGGCGCCGGAGCGATCGTCGGAGACATTGGTGAGCAGATCCATCTCCTCACCGGAGGAGTCGATGACAACGGCCTGATCTTCGCGGCGGGACTTGCGGCGGCGAAGGTGATCGAGGCAGAGGTTGGTGACGATGCGGTAGATCCAGGTGTAGAAGGAGCACTCGAAACGGAAGTTGCCGAGGTAGCGATAGGCCTTGAGGAAGGCCTCCTGCTGAATGTCCTGGGCATCCTGTTCGGAACCGGTGAGGTGCATGGCGAGCCGCAGGACAGCCTGGTCGTACTGACGCACGAGAGCGTCGAAGGCAGTGCGGGAGCCAGCCTGGGCCTCACGGATTAAATCGGTCTCGTGGAGGTTCTCCCGAACGGGCCCACCCATACGGGTGGATTGTATTCGAGGCCGGGAGGGGGATGGCCGCGCTGAAGACAAAAACCGAAGCACATCAGCAGGCATTAGGGCTCCTGGGACGTGGGTTGCGAAGACTACGCACAGCTA
>DASZYN010000655.1:0-2024 GCA_035545435.1 Acidobacteriaceae bacterium
GCCAGTCCCTGAACGCTGCATCTTCCGCAGAACCGCGTTGACCATGCCCGCGGCGCCGCGCTCTTTTCCGTGCTTGATCAGCTCGACTGCATCGTGGATCACGGCATGCGCCGGCACACGATCCAGAAACTGCAACTGATACGCGCCCATCCGCAGGCTCGTCGCCGCTTCCGGGCTCAGCTGCATCTCGGGGCGCGACAGCAGCGCCCGAATCTGCTCATCGAGCGCCAGTTGCCAGCGCAGCGTGCCCAGCACCAGGGTCGTGGTCAGCGCGCGATCCTGCGTTGACAGCGCATCCACCTCCGGCGACCGCAGCAGATCGTCACTGTGGGCGTCGGTGGTGACCATTTGTAACAGGATTCGATACGAAATCCGCCGCGCCGGCGCAACGGTGTCCTGAGAACCTCGCCGCGAAGGATCCTGTCTTCGTCCTGGTTGTGGCGGTCTGTGCATTTTCTAAACGTTGACACGGAACGCTGTTCGGAACAGCCGAGTGCGGATTGCCGAACGCCGTTCTACCCCAGTCGAATCCCGGACTGCAGATTGTGCCCGCGAAGAAAATCGCCGGCCGTCATCCTGCGCTTTCCCTCCGCCTGCACCTCGACCAGTTCCAGCCAGGTAGCGTCGCCGCAGGCCGCGAACATCGTTCCCTGCTCTACCAGAATCTCTCCGGGGGGACGCGACCTCCCGCCTCGCACCTCGGTCGGCAGCATGCGATGCACGGCGAGTTTCTTGCCGTCCAGCATCGTCCACGCCCCCGGCCACGGCTGAAATCCGCGCCACCGGTTGTAGAGCGTCATTGCCGGCTGCGCAAAATCCATGCGTCCGTCGTCGCGCGTCAGGATCGGCGCCAGCGTCGCCTTCGACTCGTCCTGCTTCCGTGGCGCGATTGTGCCGGCGTCCAGGCCGCGCAGCGTCTCGATCATCAGATCCGCGCCCATTGCAGCCAGCAGCGGAAACACATCCACGGCTGTCATGCTGGGCGCCAGGGCCATCTCGCGCTGCAGAAGAATGTCGCCGGTGTCGAGGCCCTCGTCGAGGCGCATGGTCGTCACGCCCGTCGACCCTTCGCCATTGGCGATGGCCCACTGCACCGGCGCGGCTCCGCGATACTTCGGGAGCAGCGAGCCATGCAGGTTGAGATTCCCGAGCCGCGGCAGGTCGAGCATCCACTTCGGAATGATGCGCCCATAGGCGACGACGAGAATCGCATCGGGCTGAATGGCTTCGAGCTCGGCGCGAAACTCCGCATTGTTTTTGATTTTTTCCGGCTGCGTAACGCGAATACCGGCTTCGATCGCGGTCGTCTTCACCGGCGGAGCCGTCATCACCTGGTCGCGTCCCACCGGGCGATCCGGCTGCGTGACCACCAGCGGGACATCGTATCCGGAACGCAGCGCCAGCTTCAGCGTGGGCACCGCAAACACCGGCGTCCCACAGAACACCAGCTTCATTTCCACTCGCCGGACTTCTGCATCTTGCGAATCTTCCGCAAAATCAGGTCCCGCTTCAGCGCGCTCATCCGCCAGGGAAACAGGATTCCGTCGAGGTGATCGATCTCGTGCTGGAAGGCCCGTGCGAGCAGTTCTTCGCCGTCCATCTCGAACCACTTCCCCTCGAGGTCCTGGGCCTTCACCTTCACTTTCATCGCGCGCGATACCTTGTCGCGAATCTCGGGCAGGCTCAGGCACCCTTCCTCTTCCACCTGTTTGCCTTCTTTGTGAATGATCTCCGGATTCACCAGGACGATCTTCTCTTTGGGATTTTTCTGATTGCTCAGGTCGATCACCGTGATGCGCTTGCCGACGCCGATCTGCGGCGCCGCGAGCCCAATCCCAATGGCCTTATACATAGACTCGAACATGTCGTCGGCCAGGGTGCGGAGCTCGTCGTTGAACTCGGTCACCTTTTCGGTCGGCCGCTGCAAAATCGGGTCCGGATATTTAACAATTTCGCGAATCATGTTGTGCTTCGTGTCCCAAATTCTTTTGAATGCAGCCAACAGCGGTTAGCGAAAAGCTTTT
>DASZYN010000656.1:0-3821 GCA_035545435.1 Acidobacteriaceae bacterium
GAAATTCTCCTGGACCGCGATCGCAGACCAGACGATCGGGCTGTATCAGGAATTGATCGCGAGCCACAGGCGCGTTTAGCCCCTGCAGCTTCTTCTCCACGCAAATTGTGACGGCGATCACCAGCATCACGCAAGGCATGACTATGGCCACCATCATGCCCCTTCCGTTGCATTGTGACTCGACTCCGCGCGAATTACCCTGGCCTTGCGACTGACCGGCTATCCGGCTTCTGCTCCAGCCAGACCTTCGCATGGAGTAAGACCCATCCATCGCGACGCAGGGATTTCCGTTATCGAGGAATGCGCGCCCGAGCCATACCGGGAGCACGATGCCAGGCAGTATGTGGACCGGGATCCGGAGGAATATTCGCCGGGGCAACTGCAGGTGATCGAGGTTGATTTCCGCCGCGACGGGCGCTGGATCGACTTCCTCTCCTCGCATCCGGATGCATTGATTTATCACCACCCCGGCTGGCTGTCGGCCCTGGAAGCCGAGTACCGAGGCAAATGCATCGCGCTGGCCTGCGAGGCCAACGATGGATCATTCGAAGGAATCCTGCCCTTGCTGTCGACCCGCGGATTCGCTCTACCGTGGGGGCGGAACCAGGTGGGAAGACGCCTGTCGTCGTTACCCCGTACGCCGCTGGCCGGACCGCTGGTGACGCATCGGGCGGCTCTGGCCGCTCTTCTTAAAGCTGCCGTGGACCGCGTCATGTCGCGGCCCGGTCTGCAACTGGAATTGAAAACGACGCTCCCGGGCCTGGACGAATTAGTTCCGGAGCTTGAGTGCATTCGGTGGCGCGATACCTATGTCCGTGGACTTCCCGCGAATGACGATCCCGATCTCCGGCTGAATGCAACCGGGCGCCGCACCACCCGGTCGTGCGAGCTGTGCGAAAAATGTCATGCCCGGAGCTTCGGAAATTCCAGGCAAAACCATCAGGTGCGATGGGCGGTCAACAAAGCGCGCAAGCAGGGCCTCTCTATCCGTGGCGTAGCCAGTGAGCATGATCTGAAGCACTGGTACCGGCTCTATCTGAAGGTGATGCGGCGCAATGCCGTGCCTCCACGGCCCTTCCGATTCTTCCAGCATTTGTGGCAGCAGTTAGAACCGCTGGGCCATATGGAACTGGTGGTTGCCGACAGCGGCGAGACCGGGATGCTCAGCGGATCCATCCTGCTGCGGTTTGGGCACAGCGTCTTCTGGGCTTTCACCGGCTGCAACGAAGACGGTTTCCTTCACCATGCCAACGACCTGACGCTCTGGCACTGTCTTCAGGAATCGTGCAGCGGAGGATACAGCCGGTTTGACCTGGGCGAAGTGGCGGAGAGCCATCCGGAACTGGCGCAATTCAAAGCGAAATGGGGCACGACCCTCCAACCACTCTATCGATACTATTTTCCGCCATGCCGTCCGTCGGAATCGGTTGAGGAAGACCTGGCCCACAACCGGCTCGCAGGATACGTCGGCCAAGTGTGGCGCCGCCTGCCGCTCTCGGTCGTCGCTGCCCTAGGAGACTGGGTTTTCAGTTATCTTTGATCGGCCGGTCCGGAAAATGGCCCGGCTCCAGAGGGGAGCCGGGCCTTTTCCTGTTGACTATTGGCGATTGGCGATTCCCTATCCCCTGCCCTTCGGCACTCGCAAGTCCCCGCCGGTCATCTGCCTCGGCTGAGGCAGCCCCAGCAGTCCAAGGATCGTCGGCGAAATATCGCGCAGCGAACCATCCGGGCGTAGCGAATAGTGCTGCGCGTCCTCGCTGACGAAAATAAACGGCACCGGATTGGTGGTGTGCGCCGTGTGCGGTCCTCCGGTCACGGGATCGACCATCAGTTCCGCGTTGCCGTGATCGGCGGTGATCAGCCACGCTCCTCCGCCGCGCTGGCGGAGCGCCTGATAGATTTGCCCCAGGCAGCCGTCGACAGTTTCAACCGCCCTGATCGTTGGCTCCAGCTTGCCGGAGTGTCCGACCATGTCGGCGTTGGCAAAGTTCACGACGATGACATCGAATGCGGTGTCGTTGATGGCCTTGATCACCGTGTCGGCAATCCCGGCCGCCGACATCTCCGGCGCCAGATCGTAGGTCGCGACCTTCTGCGACGGAATCAGAATGCGATCCTCTCCCGGAAACGGGGTTTCGATGCCGCCATTGAAGAAGTACGTCACGTGGGCGTACTTCTCCGTCTCCGCCACGCGCAGGTTGCGGAGATTTGCCTGCGCCATCAGGTTGGCCAGCAGATTCTCCATCGATTCCGGCAGGATGATCATGGGCAGTGTGAAATTCTTGTCGTACTGGGTCATGCACACGTAGTGCAGCCGGCTGGGAATCTCGCTGCGCGGAATGGTGGCGTCGAGTTCTTCCCAGGACGGCAGCTCGCGTCCGCCTTCTTTGCTCAGCCCGCTGTTGCGCGCCAGCACGCGTGTGATCTGGCGGGCGCGATCGGCGCGGTAATTGAACATGATGCAGACGTCTTCGTCGCGGATCAGACCGTTGGGATGGCCGTGCTCGTCGGTGACGACGAAAGGCACGATGAATTCGTCGGTGATGCCGTTGTTGTAGGACTCCTTGATGCGCGCAACGGCGTCTTTGTACGCGCCGCCCTCGGCGTGGCCCTTCACCATGGCGTCAAAGGCTTTCTTCTCGCGCTCCCAGCGGCGATCGCGATCCATCGCGTAGTAGCGGCCGGAAACCGAGGCCAGCTTACCGCCGTACTCGCGCATCTTCTGTTCCAGCGCGGCGATATAGCCGGCTCCGCTGGTGGGCAGCGTGTCGCGTCCGTCCATGAAGGCGTGGACGAAGACCTTCGCGACGCCCTGCTGCTTTGCCGTCTTCAACAGCGCATAGAGATGCTCCTGATGCGAGTGCACGCCGCCATCAGAAACCAGGCCGAACAGATGCAGCTGGGTCTTCCGCGCCTTCTGCATGGCCTCGACGATGGTCGGATGCGTGAAGAAGTCGCCGTTGGCGATCAGCGCGTCGATCCGCGTGATGTCCATCTGGACGATGCGCCCGGCGCCGATGTTCAGGTGACCGACTTCGCTGTTGCCCATCTGCCCGTCGGGCAGCCCTACGAAATGATCGGAAGCATGCAGCAGCGTGTTGGGGTACTCCTTGAGGAGTTTGTCGTAGGCCGGCTTGCGCGCCAGCGCGATAGCGTTGTTTTCAATCTGGGGGCGATAGCCCCAGCCATCCAGAATGGTCAGAACAACAGGCTTCTTCGAAACAGGCACACAATCTCCTCTGTACGTCTTCTTTTCGCACACACGAAAATGCGGAGCCAGGGCTCCGCATCTCGCCCTTCTTGATTCTCTATGGTTGCGGCTTCTGCGGATGCTCCTCGTGATAGAGCTTCGCTGCCGCGTCAATCTCATCCTTGTGGCGCTGGATCACCTCCACCATCACCTGCTGGCCCAGCTCGGCCACGGCATCCTGGCCTTCATTCAGAACCGCCGGCATCACTGCGATCATGTGCCGCCCTGCCGGAGACTTGTAAAACGCAAGGATCTGCGCCGCCTCCTCGGTGGAAAGCCGCTGCTGAAACGAGCGCACCATCGCGCCTTCAAAATCTGCCGTGCCCAGGGTGCGCTGGAGATCACCCACTACATCCGCCGGCATCCACGGCATTATCTCCTTCAGGTGGGGCAGCAGCCCGTCCAGCATCTCGCGCTTTTGCGTGTTCGTCCCCGTCAGCTCCAGAATCTCGTATACCTGCGCCGCGGTTACCGGATGCGCGGGCCTCACATTCTCTGCCTGCGTTGAAGCTACCGCACGTGCGCTCCCCGGCTTCCCTGTATTCGCCGCCAACAGCGGCATTGATCCCAA
>DASZYN010000657.1:0-8541 GCA_035545435.1 Acidobacteriaceae bacterium
CCATCACGGCGGCGCCTGGAAGGTGGCCTACGCCGACTTCGTCACCGCCATGATGGCGCTGTTCATCGTGCTCTGGCTGTTGAACGCCAGCAAGCAGGTGCAGGAAGCCGTCGGCGGATACTTCAAGGATCCGCGCGGCACCGCCAAGGTCGTCGGCAGCAATCGTGACGGCTCAGACAATTATGTTGCGCTCAAAAAAGAGGACATGTCGAAGCTGAAGGATCAGCTCCTGCGGTCGATTCACCACATCGATCAGCAGGACCTGCTGAAAGACCAGATCGAAATCACCGTCACTCCTGAGGGTCTGCGGATTGAGCTGATGGAGTCCGCTAAAGGCACCTTCTTCGAACTGGGCAATGCCACTCCAACGCCTGCGCTGCGGGAACTCCTGGCCGTGCTCTCCCACGAGTTGGCGAAGCTGCCCAACAAGGTTTCGATCGAGGGCCACACGGATTCCCTCGTCTACTCCGGCCTTCGCAATTACGACAACTGGGATCTCTCGACCGACCGCGCCAATGCCGCACGCCGCCTCATGGAAACCGAGGGCATGGAGTCAGAGCAGATATCCCAGGTACGGGGCTTTGCCGATCGTCAACCCCGTTTGGCGCAGCATCCGGAAGACCCGTCGAATCGCAGGGTGACTCTGATCGTTCAGTATGTGGTGAAGGATGATTCCGAAGTGCCGCTGCCCGCAGCGGTCACCACGCAGAACGGTGTCTCTACAACACCGGCCAGTCCAAAGTGAGCACGGGTCTAACGGACCAGCACCAGGCCCGGCTGATCGGCCGGCTCTGCAGGATCCGCAAGCCGCGCCACCAGGTCGGCTACCGCCGCGCGCTCCTTCTCCGAAGCAAAGACAAAGCGCAGCGCCTCCTGTTTCGTCCCGGTATGCGCCAGCCGCACCTGCAACTCCAGGTGAACGTTTTGCCACGACAGGCAAACCAGGCCGTAAAAATCCGCCGGCAGAGGCCGGCGCAGTTCCAGCTGCATTCCGTCGGTGCTGATCTCTTTGCACCGGCCTGCGATCACCCCTTCGTCCAGCGCCAGCTGGACCGGAAAATCGACGGCAAAGCGCGGACTTCGATAGGTGAACTTATGCATAGGGGATCGATCTGCGAACGCAGTATAGCCGACGCCGCATGCGTCCTCCTGCTCCCCAAAGGTGTTACGGCAACCGCGCGTATCCCCCGTTTGGGGGAATATGTAGCAGCGTCCGTAACAATATACGGGCGCGCCGCTCGCAAAAAAGTTTGCACTCGCTCTGGAATCTCCTCAGCCAGGGGCCGATAGAGTTCCTGCAACAACCACCTGCTCCATGTGACGATTCCGGACCTCTAAGACGGAAGCGGTTCGGCGCAGGCGGAATCCAAACAAGGAGCGACACACCAACATGATCAGCGTAATTAACAACATCTCTTCGCTCGTTGCGGAGAACGCACTGTCGTCAACGCAGGCGAATCTGCAGAACTCCCTCACCCAGCTTGCTACCGGACTGCGCCTGAACCACGGCTCGCAGGATCCGGCCGCAATTTCCATCTCCGACGGCCTCGGCGCCAACATTGCGGCTCTGACGCAGTCCAGCCAGAACGCCTCCAACGGCGTGGGCCTTCTGCAGACGGCAGACGGCGCGCTCTCCCAGGTGACCAACCTGCTGAACCAGGCGGTGACGGTCGCAACGGAAGCTGCAAACGGCGGGCTGACCACGGCGCAGGCGACTGCGGCGAACCAGGAATTCCAGTCGATTCTGTCGGAAATCAACCAGATCGGCACAACCACCAACTTCAACGGCGTTGCCGTGTTCAGCGCGACCGCCCAGACCACGTTCACCAGCGATGGCACCGCGAGCGGCGCCACCACAACCTCCACCACGACCGGCGCCCTGTCCTCCACGACCCTCGGCCTGAACGCCGATTCGCTGACCTCGACGACCGGAGCGGCGACAGCTCTGACCGACATCACCACCGCCATCGCGACGATTGCAGCGACCCGCGGCTCCATCGGCGCCTCGGTCAACCAGCTGTCCGCCGACACCAACGTCGAGAACACGGAAGTCTCCAACCTGACCAGCGCGCAGAACAACGTTCGCAACGCCGACATCGGCGCCACGGTCGCCAGCATGACGCAGTACAACGTACTGCAGCAGACCGGCATGGCGGCTCTGTCCCAGTCCAACTCGATGGAACAGAACGTCCTGAAGCTCCTCCAGTAATCAACCCGTTGTTTCCACCCTCCTCGGCGGTGGCATCTCTCGGGGGATGCCATCGCCCTTTTTTGGTTCCGGCGGCTGAAATTCGCACTCCAGAGTGCCGATAACATCCTGCGCGCTTTCCCAGACCGGAGGCGCCGCAAAGGAAAGTCATCATGAGTTCCATCTCGGCTCTCAACGCGCTTCTTTCGGGTTCCTCGTCCTCGAGCTCGGCCGTCAACCTCACGGATATCCTGCAGGCTGCCTTCGGCGCATCCTCTCCCGGAATCGACGTGAGCTCCGCCGTCAACGCGGCTATCACTGCCGCGAGGTCGCCCGAAAATACGTGGCTGTCCCAGGAAAACACCATCCAGAGCCAGATCAGCACTCTCAGTGCCCTGCAGAACGGCGTTTCCGCGCTCGACAACGATCTGCTCTCGCTCAACAATCTCATCGGACCGCTGTCGGCGAATACGGTCGCCTCCTCGAATTCCAGCGTCGTCACCGGTTCGGCTGTCTCCGGCACCGCGGCCGGCCACCACATCGTGGTCGTCAACAGCCTCGCCCGCACCGCATCCTGGGCCTCGGATACCGTGGCCAGCGCCAGCACGCCCCTGGCGGCCGGCAGTTTTACCATCACCGGATCCGACGGTACGGCCACCACGATCTCTACCGGAGACGGCACCGGCACGCTGTCCGACATCGCCAGCACGATCAATGCCGATAACCTCGGCCTCTCTGCCAGCGTGGTAACGGACGCAACTGGCGCGCGTCTGGCGATTGTCAGCAAAACCTCGGGCAGCGCAGCCAACTTCTCAGTGAGTGACGGCGGCGGCCTTACTTTTGGGCAGATCGTCAACGGCAGCAACGCTTCCTTCTCAGTCGACGGGCTCAGCTTGTCCAGCGCGAGCAATACGGTTACGGGCGCCGTTGCCGGTACGACCTTCAATCTGCTCAGCGCGAGTCCTGGAACCGAGGTCAGCCTCACCGTTTCGCCCGACACCAGCCAGGCGGCCACGGCGATCAATCAATTCGTTACCGACTACAACTCGATCATCTCGGGCCTGAATTCGCAGTTTCACGACAGTGGCTCGGGCCAGGGCGTACTTGCCACGGATCCGACGGTCCGGAACCTGCAGAACCAGCTCCTGGGAGCGATGGCGTATACCTACACGCCCGCTTCAGGCACGACAAACGTGCCCAACCTTTCCTCCATGGGGATCACCGTCAACAAGGACGGCACACTCAGCGTCGACAACGCGGCCCTCAACAACACGCTGCAGAACGATTACACCGACGTGCAGAATTTCTTCCAGGGCACAGCCTTCAACGGCTTTGCCGGTGCACTCGACCAGCAGCTCAGCGACTTCCTCAGCCCGTCGGACGGGGCTTTCACGGTCGATCTGCAGAGCCTCAACAGCCAGTACAGCACCCTGCAGGACGACGTCACGAACTTCGAAAGCAACGTGATCACGCCGCTGAAGAGCCAGCTGCAGGCCAAGTACAGTCAGGCCGAAATCCTGCTGCAGCAACTGCCGATGGAACTGAAGCAGATCGACCAGGAACTCGGCTTCAACAACAACAACAACGGATAACGCGGGACCACCATGACGCCAACAGCACTCTACTATCGGAAGACGGCCGCCGCCGCCAGCGGCGGCGGGCTCGGGGTCCTCATCGGCCTTTACGACACACTCGCCGGGGATTTGCGGCGGATGGCGGAGGCAGAACGCGGCGACGACCTTGTGCGCCGCTGCCGCGAAGCCAATCATGCGCTGCTGGTGATCGGGTGCCTTGAAGACTGCGTCAACCGCGGCACCAGTGGCGAGCTGGCCGATCAGCTCACAGCGTTCTATGCGTCGCTGCGCACGAACCTGGTTCTCGCCCAGGCAAAGCGCTCGCCCGAGATGATCGAAGAGCAGATGGCGCAGGTGCTTAAGCTGCGGGAAGCGTGGCAGGCGATCGAGTTGCGTCCGCCGGCGCCGGAACAAGAAGCCCCCTCGACTGCGCAACGGTTCGCGGCTGCGGCCCCGGAGCAGCCGGAGCCCAGTCGTCTTGGCTGGACCGCATAACTCCTCAACAACTGGAAATAGCCGAAGACGCCGCAACGGGCGAATGGCCGCTTGAGCGCGGCTTAGCCTAACGTCATCGATCGCTCGGGCTGCGGGTGCTTTACTGGGGTGGGCTGAGGTAGTTGAGCAAGGACACCGGCAGCACCTTGGCTGCGGCTGCCAGCGCAGCGCTGTTCGCCGTCTCCGCCTGGGTGAGATCCGTGGCGGCTGTCGCCAGATCCACACCGACGAGACTGGTCGCCTGCGTTGTGAGGGTCACCTTGTCCTGCTGCAGGGCGGTCCCCTGGGCGTTCAACTGGCTCTGGACGTTGCTGTAAAAGCCTTCCTGCTGCCCCATGTAGTTCACTGCGGAGGTAACTGAGGCCGTGGCCGTCGCAATGCTGGCCGAGTTTCCGCTCTTGAGGGCGGTTACCAAACCACTCAGCGCGCCGATGACGTCGTTGCCCGGGTTGGAGAAGACCTGGCTCCCGGGCAGGCTCACCTGGATGTTCAGGTGGTCGCCGATCGCGACCGAGTTCGCATTGTTGTTCCCGCTGTACGTGTACCCGTTGGGAGAGGCGGGATCGGCCGCGTACGGAACGGTACCGGTGACCGTACCTCCAAACAAATACGTGCCGTTGACGTAGGTGTTGGCCTGGGAGACGACGCTGTTGAGGATGCCCTGCACCTGGCTGGCCAGCGCCTGCAGGTTGCTGGCAGAGTTGGTTCCATTGGCGCCTTCGGTGCCGAGCCCAACGGCCTGTGTCAGCGAGGAGACCACGCTGCTCAAGGCGGAACTGGCCGCCTGCGCCATGGTTTGCAGAGTCGTGATGTTCTGTGTGTACTGGTCGTTATTTGCCGCGTCGATGCCGTTCTGCACCATTGCCGCGGAGGCGCCAGGATCGTCAGAAGGCTGGGTCACGCGCTTGCCGGTGGAGACTTCCTCAAGCGCAGTATTGACCGCCGCCTGGCTGTGCTGAAGATCCGCGAGGATATTGGGAATGAGATTGGAGTTGACACGCATAGGGTCCGCCCTGGCTAGCTCACCATGTTGATGGTGGCGGTGGTGAGTGCCTCAATGGTGCTCACGATGCGAGCTGCCGCTTCGTAAGAGGTCTGATAACGAATCAGATTGGTCGTTTCTTCGTCAATGTTGACGCCGGAAACCGCTCCCTGCTGATTGGTGAGCTGTAACAGGCTTTGACTGACGGCGCTGGACTGGGCGTTTGCGTTGGAAGCCGCATTGCCCACGTCATACACCAGGGTCGAGTAAGCACCGGATGCGGATAGTCCGGACGGGAGCGCATTCGTAAGCGCCGCCGAAAGGTTCGCGACGTTGCCATTGCTGCCGGCAGTGCCATCGGAACTCACAGCAATCTGCGAGCCGCTGGTCAGCGCAACTTTAATGCCTGCCGCCGCGCCTGTGGTTCCGGAGGGAATGCTGAAGAAGGCCTGACCGGGGTTGCCGCTGGAATCGAAACCTGCCGCCTGGGCGGCGTTGAACGCCGTAGCGAACTGGCTGGCCAGGGTGTCGAGCGAATTCATGAAGCCCGGAATAATCTGGTCGCGCGTCTGAATCGCGCCGCCCAGCTGGCCGCCCTGGATCGCATCCGTGATGTTGTTGCCGTTCGAGTCCAGCACCTGCTGCAAACCGTTGGTGCCCTTGGTCGTCTGCATCTGGAAGGAGTGGCTGCCCATGACCAGAGGCGATCCATTCGCGGTCGTGATCACTTCGCCGTCGCTGCTCTGCGAGATGGAAACGCCGACCAGCTGCGACAACTGCTGCACCAGCTCATCGCGCTGATCCTGAACCGTGCCGCCATTCTGCTGCGCCATGACCGAAGGCGAGAGCTGCGCGTTCAGCTGGGCGATCTTCGCGGTGATGGAGTTAATCTGCGCTACCGTCTGGGTGACTTGAGAATCAGCGCCGCTTTGAGCCGTCATCAGACCGCCCGCGGTGTTGTTGAAGGAGTTCGCCAAATTCTGGCCTGCGGAGAGCACGCTCTGCCGCACCGCTCCATTCGATGGATTGGCGGACAGCTGAGCCAGGCTCGACGAGAAGGCACTCAGGGCGCTGCCAATATCGCTGCCGGTGCTCGAGAAGTTGTTCTGGATCTGCTGCAGGATCGAAGACTGCGTATCGGCGCTGCCCTGCAGTGAGTTCTGCTGCTGGATCTGCAGGTTGAGCAGTTGATCGCGTACGCTCTGAATGCTGTCGAGCGAGACACCGCCGCCGCTCACGACGCCGCCGATCAGGTTCTCCTGATTCTCGCTGAACTGCGCGACCTCGCGCGTATAGCCGGGCGTGTTGGCGTTGGCGATGTTGTTGCTCGTGGCGTTCAGAGCCGCTTCCGAGGCTTCGAGCGACTGCACGCCGATCGACAACGATGTGTTGAGTCCAGACATGGCGATCAGACCTGGCAGGACAGGGTTGCGTGATTTCCCCTGGCGCCAGAAGCCTCCTGAAATTGTCCCCTGAAGGAACGAAACAAAGCCGCCATCTGCGCGGCCGAACGGCTTGAATGCTCGATGAGAAGGGCGTAGCGCCGGTTCAGGTTCTGCAATTCGCCGGCAGCGGTTTGAATCTCGCTGCGGAGCTCCACGTCGAGATGGTGGGGCGGAGGCGATTGTGTGCCGGTGTCGCGGCGCTGGTTCGCCAGTTGGCCAAGTTGAGCGCTGAGATCCTGCTGGGCGGCGATGCTCTCTTCGAGTTCAGTGAGATTGTTGTTGGCAATAGCCGTCATCGCGCGTTCCAGTTCGCGCGCAAGCGAGCGCAGGAGTGCAAGATGCTCTCCGGCTTGATGACTCCGAGTTTGGGCGTCAGCCCCTGTCATCCTGGCACTTTCCCGGTCACGTCATTGCCGCGCGACGGCTGAGGCTCTCGCGGCGGTCTAGGCGTGCTCGTCGATCATGGACGCGGCGATCTTTGCCGGGTCGAGTTCATACTTTCCGCTGCTGATAGCCTGCTGCAAAGCCGCGACCTTGTCCTCGCGGATCTCGGGCGAACTCATGGCGGCGCTCACCAGCGAACCGACGGATCCAGAGTCGGAGACCAGGGTCGCGCGATCTTCCTCGCGCGGCGCGACCGAGGCATTCTGCGACTCCGCTGCCTGCGAGCTCTGCTCACTGGCGATCTGGCTGGCGACCGAATTCAGAAGATCGATTCTCATAGCTGTTTCCCTCTTGTAGGCTGCGTTACTATCGGCACTTCTCGCCGGAGTTTAAGGTAAAACTCACTTTTTCTCGTCAATTTTTCCCTCCGCCAGAGCCGTAGCCGTTACCTCAGCCTTCGCCGCCGTCCGGTGCATGGCTTCGGCGATCATTTTCGCGATGCCGATGCCACCGGAATTGGCCATCGCCTGCGCCAGGGCCTGGGTTCCGAAGCTCATCATCTGATCGCGGCTGGCCGCATCGTCATCGTCTTCAGCGCCGGGGATGGTGGCAAAGGACTGCTCAGCCTGCTGCAGCCAGCTGCTCAGGAGCATGGCCTCGAAGTCTTTTGCTCCCTTTGCGATCTTTGCGTCGGTGGCGCTTCCCTGTTCGGATTGGAGCTGATGCGCCTCCTGGAGCAGGCGTGCCTCGCGGTTCTGCTGCAGGCTGGTTTGCGCGGTTAAAGCGGTGACTCCAGTCATACCGGCGCTCATTTACTGCACCTCCACTTCGGCCTGAATGCCGCCTTCCTGCTTGATGGCCTGCAGAATGGCGACGACGTCGCGCGAGGAGGTTCCGAGCGCGTGGAGTCCGTTGACGAGTTCCTGAACGTTGGCGCCGTCGTCGAGGCGCATGGTTTGAGCCGGCTGATCGTTGACGCTGACGGTGGTTTCCGGAACCAGCGCGGCTGTTGGACCGACGGCACCCCGAGCATCGGATCCATTGCCCGGTCCGTCCTGCCCAGGGTTGCGGCGGCTCCGACTGTCCTGCTGGTCCTGGAACTGGGGTTGTGCGGTACCGGATGGCGCAGCCGGCTGACCTTCGGGTCCGCCCCAGCCCGGAGGGGGCATTCCCGGCCCGTACCAGCCTGGCGGGTACGCGCCGGGCACCGGTGCAACTGTGTACGTGGTGGAAACTTCGATGGATAAATTGCCGTGGATGACTGATACCGGGGTCAACTTGACGTCACCGCCGAGGACGATGGTTCCGGTTCTCTCATTAATAATGATGCGAGCCGGCGTGTGGACCAGGAGCGAGAGGTTCTGGACGCGCGAGATCAGCTCGGGAACCGAGCCCATTCCGGCACTGGCGACATTGACGTCGACGCGGGTGTTATCGAGTGCGGAGGCTACCGGCTTGTGGAACTCGTCGTTG
>DASZYN010000658.1:0-4020 GCA_035545435.1 Acidobacteriaceae bacterium
GGCAAAGCCGCCGAAGGTGTTGGGAGAATCCTGGCTCTCGGTGGCGACAAAGAGGCCGATTTCGTGGCGGGCGTTGCTGAGGCCTTCGACCTGCCACGGTCCGGGCTCGGGCTGGACGAGGGGCGGGAGGGGCTGGCCATCGACGAGGACGTGGAGGATCTCGTGACTCGTGCCAACGCGGAAGTAGACGGTAGGACCGATGAAGGCGGCGCGGAAATAGCTGCCGGGCCACTGGGAGGTGTAGTCGTTGGCGCCGAAGGGGGATGGAGAGGGCGTGATGCGCATGCGGCCGCCGCTGACGAGGGGGAGGGGTTTGAGATTGGGAAGGGTCGAGGCCTTGTGGAGGGTCGGTGATGCGTGAGCACCCGTGAGGAGGAAGGCAAACAGCAGCAGCGAGAGGGAGGGGCGGTGAGGGGGCATCGCAGTCGAATCTATCAGGACGGACGTGTCCGGTGGCAGAACAGTGGCGTCCGTGGGTGGACAGTGGGGGCACGGCGGATACCTGCAATCTGGTGCGGGTCGCTGGCGTCCGAAAGACGGGAATCAAGCAGGATGGGCACTCAGGCCAGGTTCTCCAGGCCTGGCGTGCGTGGGTGCAGGACTGGCCTCTGGTGTGCTGTCGAGGCAGGCGAGTCCGGGCTCGGCGGGCATTCCTGTGTTTGGGAGGAGTTGACGATGAAGGGTGCGTTGCAGGTGTTGCTGATTGTGGGTCTGGCAGTGGGGACGGTGTGGGCGGCGGAAAATCCGTTTGCGGGCCGATGGAAGATGGACCCGTCGAAGAGCACGATGGTGGACGAGATGAAAGTCGCTAGCGCCGGCGGAAATCAGTATTCGTTCGATTTTGGCGGCGGGACCGGCGAGAAGATCAAGGTGGATGGTACGGATCAGCCGGGGATGTTCGGCACGACACTGGCAGTGACGGCGGAGGCGCCGGATCGCTGGAAGGTGGTGCGAAAGAAGGACGGGCGCACGATGCTGATCGGGAAATGGACGCTCTCAGCAGACGGCAGGACGCTCACCGACGATTACACCGAACTCGATGCAAAGGGATCACCGGCCACGCATCTGCTCTATAAGTACGAGCGGATGGGAGGCGGCTTGGGGTTCAGCGGGGACTGGGTGAGCAGCAGCCAGCCGACCGACACCGTGGTGGTGGAGATTGCGGTGTGGGAAGGCGACGGGCTTGCCCTGACGCGACGCAGCGTGACGAGGCACGTGAAGTTCGACGGAAAGGCTTATCCGGCCGAGGGCGCGAATCTGCCGGCAGGCTATGGGACTTCGGGGCGGCGAGTGGATGCGCGGACGGTGGAGTTGACGGACAAGATTGGGGACAAAGCACGCGACAGCCAGACGATGACCGTATCCGAAGACGGAAAGACGCTGACGATGAGGATGACGCCGGTGGGCCGGGCGCGGCCAAGCGTGATGGTGTTCGAGCGGGAGTGAGGGAACGCCGGGGCGGGTTGAGGGAGGTTCGTTTGGTTCCGCGTTGGAACACCGGTTCCGTTCCGGGAATCGGCGCGAGTTCGGGGGCTG
This sequence comes from Acidobacteriaceae bacterium, assembly GCA_035545435.1. Classification (GTDB taxonomy): domain Bacteria; phylum Acidobacteriota; class Terriglobia; order Terriglobales; family Acidobacteriaceae; genus Palsa-343. The sequence continues at coordinate 1,537 of DASZYN010000658.1, forward strand.
GATTCGCGGCTCCGCCGCGTCGTTGCGCGCTATGATCCAGTCGGCATGGCAGGATTGCGGGGACGAACACGCACACGCGGCGTCGTGGCGACGGCACTGGCAGCCGCGATGCTGGTTGTGGCCTGGGCGAACTTCCGGCCTCGTGTTTTCGGGCAGGCTGCGAAGGCTCCTCCGGCCGATGCCAAACCGGAGGAACCGGTCGGTGAATACTCGCTGGTGACGACGGTCCTGCGTCCCTCCTTCAGCACGCATCTGCTCAATCCGCCGATCGCGATTGCCGTGGACGGCGGAACGGATCGCGCGCCGGGCGAGATTTCCGCGACGAAGCCGATCCCGGCGGAGTTCGCGATTGAGGGCTTCGGGATTCCCCGGTACGAATGCGCCTCCACCAACCCAAAACTGCGCGGGTGCGAGGCGCTGGACCGCACGGATCTTGCCATTCGCGACGCGAACACGCTGGGCTATCACATCGTGAGTCACGGGGCGGCGGTGACGCTCAACGTGAATCTTGAGGTGCACGATATGCTGCCGGTTTCGGTGAGCACGCCGAACGCGCCGTGGCATGCGCGGGAGATGATCTTTGTGACTTTGCCGAAGGCTACGCCGGCGGTGCACTTTGTGTCGGAAGTGCTGGTTGGGGAGTGGAACGGGGAGCCGATCGTCTTTGAGGTGGGCAAGGCTCTGCCGGATTCGGCGAAGAAGGGTCTGGAGGATCTCGGCGTGAAGCAGGATCTCGGCGAGGGGGTGCTGTACAGCTTCCGGGTGAAGGAGCCTCCGAAAAAGCAGGAATGAAAGCGTGTGGCGGATAGCGGATAGCGCTTTCGAACAGCGAGGGAAAAGAAGGGATTTCTGAGGGGCAGCGTGTCCCCCGGCGTCCTGGGGACCGGACGGTCCGGCGCAGGCACATCGGCGGACTGTCCCACTTTGGGCACGCGTTCATGCGTCCCCCTCCACCGCCGATACAACTCTTTGCGGGAAGCAACACTTTCTTTGCAGCGGCCTGGAGGTCCTGTGGCCGCGAGTGGACCCGTCGAGAGGAACAAGGATGGAAGAACAGGGGAGCCAGCGGCGCGCTCGACGCAGCAGCGCAGGTCATGCGGAGAAACCTCCGGCGGTGGCCGGGGTTCGACTGCATCCGGAACGGTCCGGCCAGTGGATGGAGGCGTCGGCATTGCGGCAGTGGGCGCTGGAGCAATTGAACTGTGACGAGCCAGCGCGGGAGCTGGTGATCGATCTGGAAGGGCTCGAGCATCTGGACGCGAGCGCTCTGCAGGTTTTGCTGGCTCTTCGCGCGGAACAGGTTCGCCGCGGCGGGGTCCTGCGGTTCGAACACGCTTCCCCCGGCTTGCGGCCATGGTTTGTTTGGGCGGGAGCCGCGGAGTGCGCGGGGTTCGCCGAGCCGGGAAAACAAGCCGCGGCGGAGAAGGGCGAAGATGCGTAAGGTTCTGATCGTCGACGATTCAGTTTCGATGCGGCAGATGGTGAGCTTCACCCTGCGCCAGGGCGGTTTCGACGTCGTCGAAGCCGAGCATGGGCAGGCAGCGATCGACAAGCTGAAGGGCACCTCCGTCGATCTGGTGATCACGGACCTGAATATGCCGGTGATGGACGGCATCACGCTGATCCGGAAGCTGCGCGCCGACGCGGGCACGAAATCGAAACCCATTCTGATGCTGACCACCGAAGGGCTGGCAGCAAAAAAGGAAGAAGGCAAGGCCGCGGGTGCCACCGGCTGGATCGTGAAGCCGTTCGATCCGGAGAAGCTTTTGGCGACCCTCGCGCGGGTCCTGCCGTGACGCCATGAAGATTGACCTGACCCAGTTTCGACAGACATTTCTGCAGGAGAGCGCCGATCACCTGGCCACGATGGAGTCGGGGCTGCTGGCGCTGCGCACCCATCCGGAAGACGATGAGACGCTGCATGCGGTCTTCCGCTCCGCGCATTCGATCAAAGGCGGCGCAGGCTCGGTAGGTCTGGAAGCGCTGGCCCGGTTCACGCATGGAATGGAGAACCTGCTCGACCGCCTGCGCGCGCACGAGATGGCGATCAGCGAGGCGATCATCGCCGAACTGCTGGCGGCGGTCGATGCGCTGCACACGCTGCTCGGCGCCGAACCGGGCGCCGAACTGCCGGAGGACGCGCAGCGTCTGGCCGAGCGCATCGAGGCGCTGGCCACGGGCGAGAGCCAGGCTGCGGAACCGGTTGCCGCGGCTGCGGCCGCCGAAGCGAATCACGGGGAGATGGCGGCGTATCGGGTCACCTTCCGGCCCGACCGCGAGATGTTTCAGAGCGGCACGAATCCGATCGTGCTGCTGCGCAATCTGGCTTCCCTGGGAGACGTCAGCGTCACGCACCTCGACACCGGCGATCTGCCGGCGCTGGCCGAACTCGACCCGGAGCAGTGTTATCTGAGCTGGACGGTGGAGATGGCCACCAGCCGTGGGGAGCAGGAGTTGCGCGAGGTCTTCGAATTCGTGGAGCAC
>DASZYN010000659.1:0-1666 GCA_035545435.1 Acidobacteriaceae bacterium
CTCTTGTGCCAGAAGAAAACAACCCGGCAAAGAGCAGAAAAGCATGGATCCGACCGCCCAACAGCCCGCGGCGACGCAGAAACGAAGAGCGCGAAGTGACACTCGATCCTCCGGGAAATTCCTGCCTTGCGGAGCCGATTCCTGCAGCTCCATCAACGCGAAAACAAGTTTGTACGTCGGGGGTTGGCCAGGAACCGATGCGAAACGCAGACAGAGGATTTCGCCGCAGTTCAGTCGATGGCAACGCTACCATCGGAGTTCGGGAAATTGTACCGCTCGCGCTTACGAAATGGGGGATCAGGCGATCAGGAGCCGAAGTTTCGGACTGGATGCAGGGCTGCAGGATTCAGAGGTTAAGTGATGTCGTCGGTGTCAAACGGCGCTTTTACTGCAACACCGTGCACCTGGCTGACCAGGTCGCGCACCACATCTTCCAGTTCGCGCTGGCTCTGGATCATGGCGCTCATGCTCTGGACCTCGCCCGCGTCCTCAATGCGCTCCAGCAGCACCACAGCGTGGGCCTGCGCTACATGGTCCACATCCAGTCCCTCGGGCGTCTTTGCTTTGATACCGACGTTGATCGGTAAGATCTCCAGGAGTTCCGCCACGCGTTCGCGCATCTCGCTCGAAATCGGTCCGATCTTCGGCGCATTGAGCACGAGCGTGGTATCCACGTTCACGATCCGGTAGCCGGCGTTGCGGATTTCTTCTTTCGCCAGTTCCAGAAATATCTTTGAGTCGGCGTCTTTCCAGCGTGGATCTCCCGGCGGAAAGAAGCTGCCGATATCACCCGCGGACACCGCCCCGAGCAGTGCGTCGGTGAGGGCGTGCAGGAGGACATCGCCATCCGAATGGCCCGCCAGGCCCTCGGGATGATCGATGCTGAGACCGCCAATCTTCAGCGGCACGCCCGGCTTGAATGCGTGCGAATCCCAGCCATAACCAATGCGAATGTCCATGCGCGGTTCCCTGCAACCTCCTCAGGGTACATCAGCCTTTTCCAGTGGCTGGTTACTGTGAATGTTAATGCGACGCGCTACGGTGCGCGAGATAAAACTCGGCCAGTTCCAGATCGCCGGGTTGCGTAATCTTCAGGTTCGACGCCGAACCGGGGACAACAAAGACTGAGCTTCCCGCGCGCTCCACGACGCTGGCTTCGTCGGTTCCGCTGAACCCATCGGCTTCCGCCTCGGCAAAGGCCCGGCGCAGTAAGCCACAGCGAAAACCCTGGGGCGTCTGCGCCTGCACGATGTACTCGCGCGGAATGGTGGCGGTCACGATCGCGCCGTCCGCCGTCCGCTCCACCTGCTTGATGGTGTCGACCGCGGGCAAGCCCACGATCGCGGCGTCATGTTTCTGCACGGCCTCAATCACGCGACGAATCACCGCGGGCTCAATCAGCGGGCGTACCGCATCGTGCACCAGAACGATGTCGTCCTCTGCGCAGTCCAGGGTCTTGAGCGCATTGCAGACGCTTTCCTGCCGGGAATCGCCGCCTTCGACGACGCGGACCCGCTCGGCAAATCCATGTTCGAAGATCTGCGCCGTCAGCCGCTCCATCTCAGTCGCGCGGACGGCGACCACCAGCGATGTCACCTCCGCAACTTCGGCAAAGGCCTGCAGGGTGCGGATGAGGATCGGCTTTCCGGCCAGCTCCTGAAACTGC
>DASZYN010000660.1:0-3969 GCA_035545435.1 Acidobacteriaceae bacterium
TACGGTCACCGGGCGGCAGTATCCGCTGCTCTTTCAAGTCGGCGAAACCGCATACGGAAACCCGATCACCGACGGCCAGCACCCGCATGATTTCTTCATGGAGGTCGCGGCGCTTTACGATGTCTCAATCTCGCACAACACATTGCTGAGCCTCTATCTGGCGCCGGTCGGCGACCCCGCCATCGGACCGATTGCCTATCCGCATCGCGCATCGGCGCTGGAGAATCCTGTCGCGACGCTGGGCCATCACCAGGAAGACTCCACGCACATCTCCGACGATGTGATCACACTCGGTGTCACCCACGGCTGGGCGCGCGCGGAGGCCAGCGGCTTCCATGGCCGCGAGCCCAATGAGCATCGTTGGCAGGTGCAGCAGGGAGCGATCGATTCCTGGTCCACACGCCTCACCCTGCAGCCAGGCCAGAACTGGAGTGGCCAGCTTTCTTATGGCCGCCTGCATAGCCCCGAAGCGCTCTTTCCCGCCGAGGACCAGGCGCGCACCACCGCGTCCGTCATGTACAACCGTCCGCTCAGGGCAGGGAACTGGACCAGCACTCTCGTATGGGGACACACGCGTTCTCTCGCCGACAACATCGTCCAGAACAGCTATCTGCTCGAATCGGCGCTGCAGTTCCACACCAGCAACCATGTCTGGACGCGAATCGAAGACGACGATCGCACAACGGAATTGCTTCTCGGTGAGCGCGCGATCCCCGCGGGTTTCGAGGAGAAACCCGCCGGACGCGTGCAGGCGTATACCATCGGCTACGATCGCGATCTGCCGCTCATGGCGCATGCGAGTACCGCGCTTGGCGCACAGTTCACGGCCGATACCGTGGGCTCGCGCCTGAAGCCCGCGTACGGTTCAGATCCTGTGGGTGTCGTATTTTTCCTGCGCATCCGGCCGAACTAGCTTCAGCCGCAACTTGCGCGCTTTTGGCTCGCTGTGCGCGCGCCGTTGACTCGCCGTTCGCTCGCTTTTTCTCTAAAGCGCTTTCAGCTTCGCTTCGATCTCATCCAGCGCCGCCTGCAAAGCTTTGCGCCGGATTGGATTCGACGTGCGCTCATCGAGGATCCGTTCGCGCTGCAATTCCAGCGCCTGACGTTCGCGTTCGCGCGTAGCCAGCGCGGCAACCTGTTCGGCTGTGGGCCTGCCATCCCTCGCCGGTTCCGCAGACCGTTGCTGCTCCACCTGCTCTTCCACTGATTTGCTTTCCCATCCGCGCGCCATGCATACAGGGTACAGGGGACACGGTGCAGGGTACAGAGTACCGATGACCTCTGGCTGTCCGCTTCGTGCTCAGATAGGAAGAGAGGTGCATTCATGAAAGCCTGGCGTATCCCATCCTTCGGCATCGAGAACCTCGAACAAGTCACTCTGCCTGACCCGCAACCGCAGCCCGGCGAAGTCGTCGTGCGCGTCCATGCCGTCTCGTGGAACTACCGCGATCTGCGCATGGTGCAGGGGCTCTACAACCCGAAGATGCCGTTGCCGCGTATTCCTTGCTCCGATGGCGCGGGCGAAGTCATTGCCGTCGGTGACCGCGTCACGCGCGCCAAAGTGGGCGATCGCGTCTGTGCCATCTTCATGCAGAACTGGATCGAAGGCCCGCCCGACGCAGCAAAACATCGCGGCGCACTCGGCGGAGACATCGACGGCATGCTCGCCGAACAAGTCGTTCTTCCCGAAACGGGAATCGTAAAGTTTCCCGAATTTCTATCGTATGAAAAAGCTGCAACGCTGCCCTGCGCAGCAGTCACCGCCTGGAACGCCCTGACGCGTGCCCACAGGATCAAACCCGGCGACACGGTGGTCATCCTGGGCACCGGAGGAGTGTCGATCTTCGCACTCCAGTTCGCAAAAACGATGGGCGCACGCGTGCTCGGAACGTCGAGCAGCGACGCCAAACTTGAGCGCGCGAAGACACTCGGTCTCGATGCCGGCATTAACTACAGCGAACATCCGGAATGGGATCGATGGGTCGTGGAGCAGACCGGCGGCCGCGGGGCTGACCTCGTTGTCGAAGTCGGCGGCGCCGGCACATTCAACCGTTCGCTGCGGGCCACTCGGATCGGCGGCGCGGTCGCGCAAATCGGCGTCGTGAGCGAAGGTTCCGACCCCGTGCTCATCCCGTTACTGTTTCACAGACAGATTCGCCTCCGCGGGATTTATGTAGGTTCCAGATCCGATTTTGAGATGATGAGTCGAGCCATCCAGCAGCACAAATTGGAACCCGTGGTGGATGAAGTATTTAGCTTCGACGCGGCTGGGGAAGCTTTGCTCCGCATGCAGTCTGGAGCGCATTTCGCGAAATTAGTTACTTCCGTGACGCACTAGAAAGTTTGTCCACCAGGCGACATTTTGCCTCAAACTGCATCTGAAGAAGTGCCCGAAAACAACATACGAGAGGAGGGCTCCCATGAACTTCCTGAAGACCTGCCTGCAAGCGGTTCTCAATTTCTTTTCAGAGATTCTTTTTGGATGCACCCACACGCGAGTCACCCGTCCCTTCACCCTCGGCAGCGAAACCTACGAGGTGTGCCTGGATTGCGGCAAACAAATCTACTACTCGGCAACAGAGATGCGGCGTCTCACCCCCTTTGAAGTACGCCGTCTGAAAGCTGCTCGCGCGGGCGAGGTGAAAGTGGTCCCGATCAACACGCCTCATCTGGTTCCCCGCGACCGCAAGCCCAACGTTGCCGCCTGAGATTTCTTTCTCCTTGTAGTGTGCTGTTGGTTCTAATTTGGGAGCGCTTCGGCGCTCCCTTCGCTTTTTGGGCGCACTCTCAACTCCCAACTCTCAACTCCCCACTCTCAACTCGCCACTCTCAACTCCCAACTCTCAACTCGCCTTTTCACCTTCGTGGGAGGGCGCCGCTCTCCATCCGGCGTCTAAGATAAACATTGACGTTTCCCCCGATGGCTCGATCCCTCCCAGGTCGTCTTCTGCTCGCCAGCCTCGCGCTCGGCGTGGCGGGTTGCGGCAGCATCAACTATGCTGCGCAGGCCGGTGACGGCAGCTTTGCACTCCGCGCTTCGGCCACCAGCGTAGCTACCAATGGCCAGGTTGCCCTCCAGGCGGTCCTCCCCTCCGGCGAGTCCGCGCCGGTCGCGTGGCAAATCGCATCCGGAACCAACGCCGCATCCCTCGGACAAGGCCATATCGATGCCAACGGCATCTACACCGCTCCCGGCTCGCTCTCGGCCGACAGCATTGCGGTGCGCCTCGAAGCGACGCTCTCCAACGAAGCGAAGAGCACCGCCTCCCTCGCGGTTACGGTTCATCCAGGATTTGTCCAACCGCTCCTGCCGCAAAATGTCGCCCTCACTCCAGGCGCAACGGCCGAAGTCACCGCGCAGATTGCCGAAGTGGATTCTGGCAGCGTCAGTTGGCGGCTCGCCGCCACACCCACAGGCCCTGAAAACGCAGCGCTGGGCACGCTCAGCGGCTCCGAGTGCCGTCGCAGCTCCGGCCGCTACACCAGCTGCTCGGTCCTCTATACCGCGCCTTCCGCGCTTCCAGCCGGTTCGGTGTATGTCGTTGCTGCTGTCAACGGCACCCTAACCACCGCCCCGCTCCGCGTTCTGCTCAACAACCAGGGAATTGTATCCAACCCGGTTACAAATCAGGCCCTCCAGCAGGGAGCGATCCTGCTCGGCGGCTCCGGCGGCAACGACGGCGACTTCGACACCTATGAAGACCACGATGGCGCGCCCTTCATCGCCGACTGTTGCGGCGGAACCCTCGGAGCGCTGGTCGAAGATCAGTCCGGCGATCAGTACATCCTCAGCAACAATCACGTGCTCGCCGAATCCGATCAGGGACACATCGGCGACACCATCGACCAGCCCGGCCTTATCGACGGAGCCTGCACGCCCCTCACACGGCCCGGATCCACTCTGCGCCCCGTTGGCACACTCGAGTCTTTTGTCCCGCTGGCCTCGAAGCAAACCAACGTCGATGCAGC
>DASZYN010000661.1:0-2329 GCA_035545435.1 Acidobacteriaceae bacterium
CCTTAAACAAGCGAAGATTCCGAGGTCTGCAAGGCATCTGACTCGTGGTCGATGACGACGTATCTTCTCTGCCCTGCCCTTGGATGGGCAGTTGGAGTTGATCCCCGTTTTGCCTTGCTCATGGTCCATTCCCCTTCCTGCTCAACGGCTCTGATTGCCAGCACGGATCGGAGCATCCACACTCCGACTTCAAGAGCGCTACCTTCAACACCGTAACACGTCCAACAGGCGGAAGAAGATCGGCTGATGCGGATTCCAGGCCAACAAGCGGAACACCAACTTCCGGCCCGTCCGCACCAACTGACAGGGCAGACGAACGAAGGCATTCACGAACGACTTGAACTCCAACCGTAACACCCAACGCTTCTGGGCCTGATGCTTCTCCTGCCAACGACCCGGACGCTCCGGCAGCGACAACGCCCACCACGCCTTGAGGTTCCAGGCCAACGCCGTCATCACCATGTACGCCCCGTTGCTCTCCAGGTCGTCCACCGCCGCACGCAACGCACGCACCCCGCCGTGCAACTGCGCCAGCAAGTTCTCCTGGTCGCAACGCTCGTTGGCCGACCAAACGATCTCGTCGGCCTCGCTCTCCCAAAGGTTGGTGATGTAGAAGAAGTACACGACCCGATCGAACAGCAACTGCTCGCCCTTCTCCACCGCAATATTCTTCCGCACCACCACCATGCGATAGCTCTTCTTGCAGGCCGTGGGCCGGTAGCGGAATTCAGCCACCTCCTCCGAGCGCAGCCGGTGGTTCTCGAAGCCGCGAGCCTTGACGACGGCCTCTTTGACGTTGTCCGGACGCCGCCGGGGCTGGGTCTTCACCTCATAGGGGGATGGCCGGAACAACGGCTGCCAGGCCGAGGCCGGCAGATTCTCGGCGAGGGCCTTTAAGTTGGGCATCGCCTCGTAGCCGAACAGGAAGCGGACGCGCGGGTCGTCGTCCCAGCCGTCCAGCCGCTCGCTCTGGGAGAACTTCGTGTCGCCGCGCAGCAAGACGCGGCCAAAGCCGCCGCGCAAACATAGTGCCACTACCTGGTCCACCTGTTCGGCTGCCCCCTCCTGCGAGGGCCGGTTTCCCGAGCGATTGATGACACGCAGCACTTCGCCGGTATGGGCCAGGGTCAGCACCAGGGCGTGATAACCCCAGGTGCCGTCGTAGGCGATGTCCATGTCCCGCTTGCATTGGCCCGAGGTCTCGACCAAAAAGCCATCCATGTCCACGATGGCTTGCCGGAAGAAGGAGGCTGGTTGCTGCTGCCACACGGCCAGCCGGGTGTCGTCGATGACGTCATGCAGTGTCTGCAAGTGCTCGTTGGTGAAGCGTCGGCAGAAGTCGCCAGCGGTGGTGGGGTCGGGGATGCGACGTGCTCCCAGGGCATCGAGGAAGACCTCGTCGTGGCGGAGCAACTCCAGGTCTTGCAGGCAGGTGCCACCGCACAACGGCAGGTAAGCCAGGGTCAGCACGTGGTCGGACTCGTGGTAGGGCAGGTGAAGCCGGAGCAATTTCAGCCGGCGGTCGATGGCCTGGGGGAGACCGAGGCGTGTGGCGAGGGCGTGGATGGCTCCGATGCCTCCGGCGGAGAGTCCGCGGGTCCGTTCGGCAATCTCGTAGTGGATGTTGCTGGCGGTCAGGATAGGTTTGGCGCAGCCACGTAGGTCCGTTGGGTCGAGGCGTCGTTGGATGCGTCGCTTGCTGCTGGCCAGTTTTTGGCGTAAGTTCTTGTTCACTTGAAATCCTTCGTCGCCTGGAGTGATGGAGAACGGTTGATACTCCATGAAACCCCAGAAACGCCGAGGGATTTCGAGTTTTTTCACAATTCGCTTCGGCCCAAGGCTTGTGACTTCGCTTGCATAAGGCCTAGTATGCCGTCAATCTTCGATTGACGGGTAAAGTGAGATCCTGTTTCTTGACTTTCGGAGCCAAGTGCATCCCTCAAGAACAGGAGGTCCATCATGGAGAAATATCGGGTCACTTTGACGGCAGAGGAGCGAGGACACTTGGAGCACCTGGTTTCCGTCGGCAAGGCAGCGGCTCGCAAACTTACCCATGCCCGCATTCTGCTCCTCGCTGATACGTCCCAGAACCTTTCCTCCGCTGACGAGGACATTGTCGCCGCTCTTGGCACCAGCCTGCGGACGGTCGAACGGGTGCGGAAGCTACTGGTCACCGAAGGGTTGCAGGCGGCTCTCCACCCCAAGCCCCAACCCCCTCGACCGGACAAGGTCAAGATCAAGGGGAACGTTGAGCAGAAGCTTATCCGCCTGGCTTGCAGTGATCCACCGCAGGGACGTTGCCAATGGACCTTGAGCTTGCTGGCAGACG
>DASZYN010000662.1:0-3753 GCA_035545435.1 Acidobacteriaceae bacterium
GCGACTGTCATGGCCATCGTCGGATTCGCGCTCACCTTCCACCACCGCGCCGCCCTTACGCCCCGCAACACCGCTTTGCTCGTCGCTATGGGTATCCTTTGTTCCGCCGGGAGCCTCTGCTTCTTCTTCGCGCTCAAACACACCACCGCCGCCAACGTCTCGCAGTTCCACTACACGCAGCTGATCACCGGTGCCCTGATGGCATGGCTGGTCTGGCGTCAGATACCAACGTTGTTTACGCTGACCGGCGCCGTCCTCATCATCGTCTCAGGCGTGTATATCGCCCTGCACGCCTCCCGAGACACGCGCCCCTGGACCCACCCCACAACCGTCCCGGACTAAGCCCTAACCTCACCGCACGTTGATAAACCCGCCGTCCAGCGGATAATTCGCCCCCGTCACAAAGCTCGACGCATCCGAGCACAGCCACACCGCCAGACTCGCCACCTCATCCGGCTGCGCCATCCGCCCAATCGGCTGCGACTCGCCCAGCTTCTCCATCATCTCGGCCTCGCGCCCCGGATAATTCTTCGCCACGAACCCATCCACAAACGGCGTGTGCACACGCGCCGGCGAAATCGCGTTGCAGCGAATTCCGTCCTTTATATAGTCCCGCGCCACCGAGTACGTCATCGCCAGCACCGCGCCCTTGCTGGTCGAATACGCAAAACGATCCGGCAACCCCGCCATCCCCGCAATCGACGCCATGTTGAGGATGATCCCGCCGCCCTGCCGCTTCATTGCATCGAGCACCGCCCGCGTGCACAGATAGACCCCGCGCACATTGATCCTCAGGATGCGGTCAAAATCGTCCTCGCTCGTCGTCGTCGCCGTGCCCACATGCGCAACGCCCGCGCAATTCACCAGGATGTGCACCGCACCGCGCGCAAAAACACTCCCGAACGCCGCCTGCACGCTGCCCGAGTCAGAAACGTCGCACCTCACGCCCTGCGCTGTTCCCCCGGCACCAACAATCTCGCGCGCCGCCTCTGCCGCGCCGCTTTCGTTCTGGTCCACAATCGAGACCGCCGCTCCCTCCCGAGCAAACGCCCGCGCAATCGCCAGGCCGATGCCGCTTGCGCCACCTGTAACGATGGCCGTCTTGCCATTCAGAACCCGCGTTGCCTGCATCCGCTCATCGCTCACGTTCGTCACAACCTCAATCCCCGAAAATTGTAGTTCCCTTCTGCACCCGCCAGCCCACAATGCGGGACACGACACGGCCCCCCTCGTTATCCTCAAAGAACCAGTGAATGATCTCCGCATCTCCGGCGTCCAGGTGATCGACCTTCGCTTTCCCACATCGCGGGAGAGCGTGGGGTCCGACGCCGTCAACAAAGATCCCGACTACTCGGCAGCCTACTGCATCCTCGAGACCAACCACGGTCTCCGCGGCTTCGGCCTCACTTTTACTTTGGGCCGCGGCACCGAACTCTGCTGCGAAGCGCTGCGCTACCTCTCCCGCTGCGTCACCGGCCGCACCCTCAGCTCCATCACTGACGACTTCTGCGCCTTCAGCCGCGAGCTCACCGGCGACACCCAGTTCCGCTGGCTCGGTCCCGAAAAAGGCGTCATCCATCTCGCCACTGCCGCCCTCATCAACGCGGTCTGGGACCTCTACGCGCGCGCCGAAAACAAGCCGCTCTGGAAGCTCCTCGCCGACATGGAGCCCGAACGCATCGCCTCCGTCATCGACTTCCACTACATCAGCGATGCCCTCCCGCGCGAAGAAGCCATCGCGATGCTCACCGATCGTCGCCGCGATCAGGCGAAGCGCCTCGAACATCTCAGCAACGTGGGTCTCCCTGCCTACACCACCTCCGCCGGATGGATCGGTTTCAGCGACGAAAAGATCGCCCGCCTCTGCGACGAAGGGCTCGCCGACGGCTGGACCCACTTCAAACTCAAAGTCGGCGGCGACCCGGACGACGACCGTCGCCGCGCCGCTCTCATGCGTTCCAAAATTGGCGAATCGAATCGCCTCATGATGGACGCCAACCAGAAGTGGGACGTCGAAGAAGCCATCCAGCGCACCCGCGAACTCCAGGAGTTCAATCCCTGGTGGATGGAAGAGCCCACCAGCCCCGACGACGTGCTCGGCCACGCGCGCATCCGCCGCGAAGTCCCCGGCGTCCGCATCGCCACCGGCGAACACTGCCAGAATCGCATCCTCTTCAAGCAGTTCATGCAGGCCCAGGCCATGGACGTCTGCCAGATCGACAGCTGTCGCCTCGCCGGCGTCAACGAGAACATCGCCGTCATCCTGCTCGCCGCCAAATTCGGCATTCCCGTTTGCCCCCACGCAGGCGGCGTCGGTCTTTGCGAATACGTGCAGCATCTCTCCGCCTTCGACTACCTCTGCGTCTCCGCAACCCTGGAAAATCGCGTCGTCGAATTCGTCGACCATCTGCACGAGCACTTCGTCGACCCCGTCCGCATCCGCCGCGGCCGCTACCTGCTCCCTGCCCAGCCCGGCTACAGCATCGAAATCTTCCCCGAAACTCTGCGCGACTTCAGTTATCCCGATGGCCGCGTCTGGAGAAGCGCATGAAACTCGTCTCCTTCCAGTTTTTTTCCGAACCCACCCCGCGTCCCGGCCTGCTTCTCAACGACGCCATCCTCGACCTGTCCCCGCTCGGCGTCCCCGACGCCGTCAGCACCATCGCCGTCGGAACCACTGCCCTCCATCAGGCGCTGGAAATGCCAGGCACCTCGCTCATCGCGCTGTCTGCCGTGCATCTCCTGGCCCCTGTCCCCCGCCCCGCGCGTATCTTCTGTGTCGGCCTCAACTACCGCGACCACGCCATCGAATCAAAGATGGAAATTCCGAAGGTTCCCACCATCTTTATCAAGCTCCCTTCGGCCGTCATCGGTCCCAACGAGCCCGTCCGTATCCCTGCGCTGACAAAGCAGCCCGACTACGAAGTCGAATTTGCCATCGTCATCGGCAAAGCCGGCCGCAACATCGCGAAGGAAAACTGGCAGGAACACGTCTTCGGCTACACGATTCTCAACGACGTCAGCGCGCGCGACGTGCAGCTCGCCACATCGCAGTGGACCCTCGGCAAAAGTTTCGACACCTTCTGCCCCATCGGTCCCGCCATCGTCACCCAGGACGAAATCGCGGACCCGCACAACCTCGACATCCGCCTTTCCATCGGCGGCGAAGTCCTGCAGCACTCCAACACGCGCGAGCTCATCTTCAAAGCACCGGACCTGATCAGCTACATCTCATCCGTCACCGAACTCCAGCCCGGCGACATCATCAGCACCGGCACCCCCGCCGGAGTCGGCCTCGGACGCAGCCCCCAGCGCTGGCTGCAGCCCGGAGAAACCATGACCGCCGAAATCGAAGGCCTCGGCCAGCTCATCAATCCCGTCGTTGCCGCCGACTAGCTCACCGCGTCAGCGCATCGGCCGCATTTGCCTCAAGAATCCACGCCGCCGTCGTGCTGATCGTGTACTCGTTCTCAAACCAGAGCATGCCGAAGTCGTCGATGCACTCCGGAAAATCCGGCTTGATGATGATGTAGCCCGGAATCATTCCCCCCGGAATAAACGTATTGTCGGCGCGATTGTTCCCGTACGCCTTCATCTTCGACACCGTGCCCACCGACGAAATGTACGACGTGCTCGACACCGGATGCGTCCCCAGTAAATAGTTCGCCGATCGCAGCGTGTACTCCGGCCCCACAATCTGCGGAAATGCCTTGTGCAGGAAGTACATCTTCGCCCCAAACTCCGCCACCTGCG
>DASZYN010000663.1:0-10513 GCA_035545435.1 Acidobacteriaceae bacterium
TGCGGACGAAGGAATTCTTGTTCAAGTGAATCGAGGGGCTATCGGACGGAACCGCCGGCTGCCGAGGTTCGGGCCTGTTTTCTGAATACAAGGAAGAGCGGAACCCCCAGCAAGATGATTGCGGTCCCGATCAGTGAGTTCCGTAGGTTCTCTGCGTACGAGTAGACGAGCAGCACGCCGGCCGCTGCGATGAACAGAGCCGGAATCACCGGATAACCCCACACGTGATAAATTTTTTCGTCGGTCTCGCGACGGCGATAAACGAAGATCGTTGTGGCCGTAATCAGATAGAACAGCCACTCGGCGAAGATCGCCAGCTCGAACAACTGCTGGAACCGTCCGACAGCAAGAAGCAATCCCGTCGTCAGCAGCGCCTGCACAATCAGGGAAGTGGACGGGCTCTGGAATCGCGGATGCACATCCGCCATCCTCCGAAAGAACAGCCCGTCACGTGCTGCGGCGAAGGGCACGCGTGCGCCCGACATAATGGTTCCGTTCAGCGTGACGAAGATGCTCACCGCCATGGCGATCGAGACCAGGGCTGCGCCCCACGGGCCTGTGATCGCTTGCAGCGCCGTCACCGCCGGCCTCGGCGAAGCCGCGATCTGCGTTGCGGGCAGGATGTACTGGATCGCTGCGTTCGTGGCCATGTAGAGAATCCCGACGATCCCGAGGCCGGCGATCAGCGCTACGGGGAGGCTTCGTCCTGGATTCCGAACTTCGCCGGCGACCATGGTCAGATCATTCCAGCCGTCATAGGCCCACAGGGCCGCGATGAGCGCAATCATGAAGCCACCGAATCCGCCGTGTGCCCCCACAAACGTCGTTGCGAAGTTCCCCCAATGTCCGCCCAGCGACCCGAAACAGATTACGGCAATGGCCACGATCAGCACGCCCTTCAGCCAGGTGAAAATCAGCTGGAAATCGCCGGCTTTGCGAATGCCGAGGTAGTTGAGCCCTGTCATCAGCCATGTCGCCGCGATGGCAAAAACCTGCGACCACAGCACCGCGAACCCGGCATGAAACGCGACGCCATCCAGCCAGTGCAACGCCGGGAAGATCGCGAGCGTTCGCGCCAGTCCCGTTGTCACGCTGGCAATGGAGGCAGGTTTTGCGACGGCAAACCAGGTCCACATATAGAGGAATGCCGGCAAATCGCCGTAGACACCGCGAATGTAAACATACTCGCCGCCGGCATAGGGCTGCAGCGTGCTCAGTTCCGCATAGGTCATCGCGCCGAAGAGCGAGAGCAGGCCGCCGGCGATCCACGCCAGGTAGACCAGGCTCGACGAACCCGTCGCGCGCATCATTTCCTGGGGAACGAGAAAAATTCCGCTGCCGATGATGGTGCCAACCACGATCGCGGTAGCATGCGATGTGTTCAGGACCCGGGGCAGGTCGGGTATGGCACTCGGAGCGGTCCGGTCAGGCGAGGTTTGCAGGGATGAAAGACCTCAGTAGTAGAACTTGAAGTCCTTCCAGTCTGCCGCATACGTCGATTTTCTGCCACGGCAAAGATAGATCGGCTTGATCTCCCATGGCATCGAAAGGGGATTTTCCATCCGATCCGCGATCAGGCACGACTGGTAGGACTGTTTCATATCCTCCAGCTTCGCGCCATTAATAATGATCATCTCCTGCCCGGTGTATCCCTGCGGTCCCCACAGCCAGTAGCTCTGGTGTCCGCTGATCGCGACCGGAAGGCCGTACTTCGGACCGAACAAATTGATCGCGCTGGCCTCGCCGTAATTACCGGTGTAAATGCCGGTGACGGCGCGCTCCTGTGGGGGAAGGGAATTGTAGATGCGCGCTACCTTCTCCACCATCTCGTGCCAGCCAAAGCGGTCCGCGTAGAACTGCGGCAGGATGGTAGCGTCGTGATTTTCCGTGTCTTTTGGTGTAAACCCGATCTTTTTCTCATAGGCGATGAACTTCGGCGGCGGCAGGATCGGAATGGAAAACGGAACGCCCTGAGCAAATGCGAAGCCAAGGAGCAAGGCGTACGCTCCGCCCAGAACGTTGCGCCACATCGGCACGCGGAGACCCGACAGCCAGCAGACGGCGCCCGCAGAGTAGTAGATGACATAGATCGGTGCGAGGTAGTAGTCCTTCGCGTGCAGAGCCATCATGATGAGCAGGAACACCGGATAAAGCACGCCAAGAAAACGAAACGGACGCGCCGCCCGCCCAAACAGCAGCCACAGCACGCCGCTGATCCACAGTGGGGAAGTGAACGGGTTGAGCATCATGATCTGTCCGGCGATGAATTGCAGTGGCGGCAGCTTCACATCCTTATTGCTCTTCGAAACCCCCACCAGCCATTCCAGCGTCGGCCAGTGGTTATGCGCCTCCCACAATAGATTCGGCAAGGCCAGCGCCACCATCAGGGCCATGGCAACGCCGAACCAGCGGCTCGCCAGGATTCGCCGCTGTGGCGTCAGCAGCAGGGCGACCAGCATAGCGACGAGGAAAAAGACCTCGTTCCATTTATTTTCCAGCCCCAGTCCCGCGCTAAGGCCGAGCACGATCCACCAATTGCGGACGACGGCTTCTCGTCCCGGGATTCCATGCTCCTGGGAAATTCTGACCAGCGCCAGCGCGCAGGGGATCCAGAACACGGGTTCGAAGGAATTCATTGACAGGAAGCTGTCGATTCCGAGATAGACACCCGCAACGATCACGCCCAGCATGGCCAGAAATGCGGCTCGCCGGTTGCCTCCAAACACCCAGACGAGTGCGCCGGCGAGGAAGACCTTAAAGGCGCCCGCCATCGCCGAAAGCAACCGCAGCGACCACATGTGTTCGTACCCGAAGAGGATGTCCGTGAGGCGGGCCTGCAAGGCCACCATCGGCGGCTGATCGACGTAGCCAAAGGCGAGGTGCCGGCCGCAAATCAGGTAGTACATCTCATCGCGGAAGATTCCATACCCGGCGTGCTGCGCCAGAATGTTGCCGACGATCTGGATAGCGAGTTTGAGAGCCGCCATCGCGAGGCAGGTCCAGACAAACTGTCGAAAACTCTGTTCCCGCTCCGCCGTTATTGCGTTGTTGACCGTGAGTGTGCTCATGCGAGAGATGAGACGGGGACTCCTCCTTCAGAATACGCAGAGCTCCGGCAAACGTTCCGTGAAACCACTTGCATAACCGGTCTTCCGGGCGTCCAATCGTTCACGGAGCCGTGATCGTCATCTTTCAGGATCGCCGTCACGCTGGCCAGGCGTTGGCGCGGCTGGTCCACCTTGAATCTGCGGACGACCTTGCGAGCGGAGACGGGATCGTTCTCGGGCTGCCGCGCGGTGGGGTTCCCGTTGCTTTTGAAGTGGCGCGCGAGCTTCGTTTGCCTCTCGATGTCTTCGTCGTGCGTAAGCTGGGCGTTCCGGGCCAGGAAGAGCTCGCGATGGGTGCGGTGGCTAGTGGCGGGGTCATCGTGCTGCAGAAGGATGTCATTGCGGCGTACCGCATCGATCAGGAAACCATCGACAAAGCAGTGGCCCGCGAACATCTGGAGATCAAGCGCCGTGAGAACGCCTTCCGGCAAGGGCGCCCGCCACTCGATTTGCGGTGTCACACGATCATTCTCGTCGACGATGGCTTGGCGACGGGCGCCACGATGAAAGCAGCCGTGCGCGCTCTGCGACCCATCGCCCGCCGCATGATCGTGGCGATTCCCGTGGCCGCATCTGGCACGTGCGAAGAAGTGCGCAAGCTCGTGGACCGCCTGATCTGCATCGAATGCCCGGAATTCTTTCACGCGGTCGGCGAATTCTATCGCAATTTCGATCAGACGACGGATGACGAGGTATGTTCTTTGCTGGCTCAGGCGCGTCAGGAGCAACCCATCACATAGCTTGGGAGTCGCGCACTGTCGTAACCGGTCGCAGGGCGAGGGGATCCACGGAGTGGGCCTGACCCCAGAGTTCGGGCGGCCTCCACCCACGTTGTATGGGCCAAAGAGCCACCGCTGCTTACACTGAAGTTCGTACCAGAGTAAGACCAGTGTGACGGGATCGTGGTATGGACCATTTGACGGTTGGGCTGGGAACGGTTTGGATTGTGTTCACCATCATTGCTACCGCGCTATTGGGAACGGACTTCATCCTGAGCGAAATTCGCAGCACCATCCGCAACCATCGCGAGTCCGAGACAAAATAGCTTCCCCATACGAAGAGTGCTGCACCGACTGCTAAAATTGACCGGAAGCCCCGATGAGCCGCGATGGCGGCGCTGCCGGTTGCGGGCGGTTAGCTCAGCTGGTCAGAGCGCCTGCCTTACAAGCAGGAGGTCGCAGGTTCGAGCCCTGCACTGCCCACCAATCCCCAGTCTGCAGGGGGATTCTCCGATCCGCGCGGAGCACTCGTTTACGCTCCCAAATGCAATAATGACAGCAAGATTCCCTTTGAGTGATTTCCTCTGGACCTCTTCAGCGGGGAACCCGTAGTTTATGCGCCGCTTCCTCTCCCTCCGCGATTTCGACTGGACGCTTCTCGCCTTCGTCCTGCTTCTCTCCGTCATCAGCGTCTTCGAAATTTACAGCGCAACCCTGCACACTAAGTTCAAGGGCTTCGAGCACAAGCAAATCCTCTGGATCGCCGGCGGCCTGCTGGCGATGTTCGTCATGTCGGTGATCGACTACCACAAGCTCCTCACTGCGGTTTACTGGATTTACGGCTTCTGTCTCGTGGGGCTGGTCGCGGTGCTTGCCATAGGCACCCGCGTGAACGGCGGCAAACGATGGATCAAACTTCCTGGCGGCGCTCACTTCCAGCCTTCCGAGTGGGTCAAGCTGGTGCTCATCCTCCTCGTCGCGCGCTACTTTAATAACCTCGCTGGCCGCGAACTCAGCTGGAAGGACATTTTCAAGGCTATCGGTTTTGTCGCGCTTCCCATGCTGCTCGTCCTCAAGCAGCCCGATATGGGCACGGCCCTCACCTACACCCCGGTCCTGCTGGTGGGCCTCTTCCTGGGGGGCATCGACTGGAAAAAGGGGGGCATCCTCGTTCTGGTTACCGTGCTCGCCGTCGGCGGCATCTGGAAAAGCGGCAAAATCCTCAAGCCCTACCAGAAGGCTCGCCTCACCAGCTTCATGAACCCCGATGCCGACCCGCGCGGCAGTGGCTATCAAATCCTGCAATCCAAGATCGCCGTCGGCGACGGCGGCGTCTTCGGGCGGGGCGCCAATCGCGGTACCCAGACCCAGGGCGACTTCCTCCCCATCCCCTACACCGACTTCATTTTTGCCGCTTTTAGCGAGGAACACGGCTTCGTGGGCGCGATCCTCGTGCTCCTGATATACTTTTTGATACTGATGCGTTTGATTCAAAACGCTCAGACAGCCGCAGACCTGCCAGGTTCGCTCCTGGTAATGGGCGTGGCGGCGGTCCTCATTTTTCAGATCGCCGTTAACGTCGGAATGGTTTTGGGGCTGATGCCGGTGACCGGCATCCCTCTTCCTCTTATGAGTTATGGGGGATCCTCGGTACTGTTCACCTTTCTGGCTCTGGGCATGGTAATGAACGTCCGCATGAGCCGCTTCGTGAACTAACGCGGCACAGGTTTAGCACGCAGGGCCCGCAGGGCGGGCGCAGTTTGAACGAAGTTTACTAACCGGCCAGGTGGATCGAAACGGGCCGGGCAGGATCAGGAATGGACGCGAACCGATGGCTAACGACCCCGCCATGCAGGGCTGAAGCGGTCACATCTTCGCGCAGGAACGACTCTCCGGAAAGAATGCAAATTCCCAGCGACATCTCCCCAAACCTCTCCCCTCACCCAGGGCGAGGCGGCACGGGCTTGTGCGCGCAGACTCCCGGACTCTCCTCCTTCACTCCCGATCTTCTCCGGTGACCCGCTCGTTCCGCCCTGGCATTTTGAGGCGGAATGGCAAAAGAAATTTGCATCTCCAGCACGCCGCACGAAACGCGGCTTGCGATTCTCGAAGACGATCAGCTCTCGGAGATCTACTACGAGCGCGAAAATGAGTACACACTAGCCGGCTCTATCTACAAGGGCCGCGTCACCCGGGTTCTTCCCGGTATGCAGTCCGCATTTGTCGACCTTGGACTGGAACGGGACGCTTTCCTCTACGTCACCGATTTTCTCGAAGAGCAGGAAGAGGATTCGGCCGATTTCGAGCGCAGCGATTCCACCGGTAACGGCCGTCGGGGCCGGGAGCCGCGTGAACATCGCGAACCCCGCGAAGCGCGGGAACCTCGTGAGGCGCGGGAGCCTCGTGAAGCTCGTCCAGCCACCCCCGAACCAGAGGGCGATCTATCCGCATCCGAGGGCGCGCCACGGCGCGGTGATCGGGGCCGAGAGCGGTCGGATCGCGGTGAGCGCGGCGGAGAAGGCGGCGCACGCCGCTGGCACGGGCGTCGTGGGCGACGTTTCCGCGGGCGTGGTCCCCGCGCCGAACAGAGTTCGCTCGACTCGCCAGAGATTGTGGAAGAGGCGACAGCGGCCGAACCGGTAGCACTTCCCGAACGCGGAGCTCCCGGCGGCATGCCCGCACAAAACCTCCCCATTGTTCTTCCCGGCGAGTCGCTTTCGAAATACGGCGGGGGTGGGGAGTCGAAACAGACATCGAAGGCCCCATCGAGCAGTGGCCCGGCAGCAGCCCGTGGCGGCAGCGCCAAACCTTCCACCATGGTCGAAGTGCCGACCGGCTGGGACGGTGGCTCTGTGCTGCCCGGCGAAACTCTTTCCCGTCATCGCGGTGGCCGTTCATCAGGCAACGGTCAACCGATCGAGGTGCAGTCCACTGGAGCTGAGCCGGCCGTAGTGACGTCCGCCCCGGAAGAGTCACTTGTTGCTGTGGTTCCCGCTCCCCAGACCCTGCCGGTCGAGACGCTCGATACGGCGGCGCCTCCCCTGCCGGAATCTGCGCCTTCTCACACAGAATCGATCCAGCACGACGTCGAGGACGTCGCCACGCAGGAACTCGGCATCGATACGGTCGAGGAAGAGCAAGAGTACGAACCTGAGGACGCCTCTGTTTCTCATCGTGTGGAGACGCCGCGCAGTGAGTTCCGCTTTGCTCCCGTTGAGGAGGAGGAGGAAATTGAAGAGGAAGAAGTCGAGCCGCCTGTGCCTTTCGAAAGCCAGGAGCCCGAGTCGGTCGCCGAGGTAACGCATTCCGCTGAGCCCGCAGCGGCCGCGTCCAGCGAGGTTAACTCGGCTGAGAGCGAAGTCGTCCGCCAGCTCTTCGGGTACGCGCCCGGGATGGGCGTTCTCGAAGAGGAAACCATCGATGAGGATGAGTACGACTTTGAGCCCATCCCCGGCCAGCCCGACGAGCACATGCACGAAGAGCTGGAAGAGGAAACTCTGGATCAGGGTTCGACGCTTGACGAAGCCGTACGCGACGTTCACATCGAGAAACGCCTGGGCTACGGCACTCCCGCAGAAGCTGAGGAGGACGAAGCAGGGGAAGAGACGGAGGAGGCCGAAACCGGATTCGCTGAAGGTGAAGAAGAGGACTTCCACGAATCCGAGCAGGAATCCGATCTCGGTGAAGAGGTGGCCGAGGGCGCTGAAGCATCCGGGGAGCCCGCTGCCGCTGCTCCGGGTCGCCGCGAGGATCGCCGCTTCGGCCGCCGTGGCGGTGGTCGAGGAGGACGCCAGCCCGGTCGCCGCCATGGTGGACGCCGTCCCAGCATGCAGACATCGAATCTGCCCATCATCAGCGAGTTGCTGAAACAGGGACAGGAAATTTTGGTGCAGATCGCGAAGGAGCCGATTGCCCGCAAAGGCGCTCGCATTACCAGCCATATCGCGCTTCCCGGGCGGTTTCTCGTCTTCATGCCCACCGTCAACCACGTCGGTGTCTCCCGCAAAATCGCCTCCGATGAAGAGCGTCAGCGGCTGAAGCGGGTGCTCATCGGCGAAAAGGGCGATGCCCCCGGCGGATTTATCGTTCGCACTGCGGCCGAAAGCGCCAGTGACGACGATCTGCGAGCCGACATTCGCTTCCTCATCAACCTCTGGACCGAGATCAAGCAGCGTTCCGACTCTGCTAAAGCCCCGGCGCTGATCTACCATGACCTCAACCTGATCGAGCGCATCCTGCGCGATCAGGTCAGCGACAACTTCGCCACCATCTGGGTCGATTCGGAATCGGAGTACGAGCGCATTGTCCGCTTCCTGAATCGCTTTTCGCCCTCGCTCGTCCGGCGCGTCAAGCTCTACACCAAAGAGACGCCACTCTTCGAGCAGTTCGGCATTCAGGAAGAAATCACCAAGGCGCTGAAGTCCAAGGTCTGGCTCAAGTCCGGTGGTTCGATCGTGATCAATCAGACCGAGGCTCTGGTCGCGATTGACATCAACACCGGCAAATACGTTGGCAAAACGGCGCGTCTTGAGGACACCATTCTCAAGACCAACCTCGATGCCATCCCGGAAATCGTGCGCCAGATTCGTCTCCGCGATCTGGGCGGCATCATCGTCATCGATTTCATCGATATGGACGAACGCCGCAACCGCCAGAAAGTGACCCAGGCCCTCGAAGACGCGCTTAAGGCCGACCGCGCCCCATCGAAGGTTCTCCAGTTCAACGATTTCGGACTGGTGGCCATCACGCGCAAGCGTGTCAAGCAATCGCTCGAGCGGACCCTCAGCGTTCCGTGTCCCGTTTGCACCGGCACCGGCATGGTGAAGAGCCCGATCACCGTCGCCAACGAGCTCTGGATCGAAATGCGCAAGATGATGCGCCACTTCGAGCGCGGTGACGTCATGCTGCGCGTTCATCCAGAAGTCGTCAAGGTGCTCAAGGCCAACAACGCCAAATGGCTGAACGAGCTTGAGGAGATGATCGGGAAGACGATCCTGGTGAAGAGCGATCCGGCGTTGCCGCCGGAGCAGTTTGACATCCAGGGTTGACACCCGCGGTGCAGTTGGAGGTTGAGGGCTAGAATAGTCGGGAACCCGGGTTCGCTGCGGCGGACCCGGCAGCCTTTAAGGCGCCTCGCTCCATCCGTTGTACGGCCCGAAATTCCTGAAAATGCATCCTAAAGTGAAACTTGGCGTTAATTTCCGTGTCCAAGTACCTGGTAGGCTTTTTTGATTCGTATTCCCAACATCCTGAGGTGTTCTCAATGATCGCGAACTGTGATCGTCACCGTGCGCTGCTGCGGCGCGTGGTGACTACCGCTTTTGCTGTTGCTGTCGGGGTCTCGCTGAACGCGTCTGCGCAGACGTCTTTGCCCGCGGATCACGCCGCGAACGGCCAGAGTTACTCGAGCTCCAACAATTACCAGGCATACCTGAGCACCGATTCGCTGCTCGGGGGCTCCTCGTATGCTGAGCCTTCAGGCGGCGCCAGTGCTTCTCCGCAATACGGCGGCAATCGTCGTTCGTCCAACTATCCCAGCTACGAGAGTCGCTGGAGCCACTTCGCTTTCAATGCCGGCGCCGGGTTTACGATCCCCATCGGCAACACCACCAGTTTCAATCGAGCGGAGGCCGAAGATCCGAATGGCCCCCTCAGCCCCAGCCAGGGGCTTGGTTATAACGTCGACCTCGGTGCCGGCTGGAACTTCAGCAAGCGCTTCGGCGTCCTGCTCGACTACGAGTTCCTTCGCGACAGCATCCCTAACGACTACACAGACATCCTCGCGGGCGGTTCGGGTACGGGACTGGGCGGCAACATCAATACGTGGTCGCTCGCACTCGATCCGATCATCTACCTGCCCATGAGCCGCAAGAGCGGCGCCTACGTCACCGGAGGCGGGGGCTTTTACCGCAAGGTTACGAACTTCACCGAGCCTGTCGAGGAATGCGACTATTACTACGGCTGCTACGGTGTTCCGGTCACCGTCGAGCACTTCTCCAGCAACCAGGGCGGTGCCAACTTCGGCATCGGTTTCTATCACAAACTCTTCGGGGAAGACAGCAACGGGAAATTTTATGCTCAGGTGAAGTACGTGTTCGTCAACTCTCCGCGCCCGAGCACCTCAAACTTCGGTCAAGGTTCCGGTACTGAGGAGCTCCTCCCCGTCACCTTCGGCGTTCGTTTCTGAACGTAATATGACGCCAGTTCCCCTTTTGCGGGGGACTGGCGTTTTTTGATCCACAGCCATCCTGGTGAACGGCGGCGTGCATATCGATTTCAGTGCGCATGCGTTCGCGCCATTGTGCAGGAACTCGATCCAACGGCGACGCAAGGGATGTGTGGCAGGGAACAGCCTCGGGAGCCGAGCAGTTCGACGTCGACCGGGTTGCCCAGCTTGATTTGGAAGCCGACAGGCTTTTGGCTGCTTTTTGGCGATAATCTCCAGGCTGCGCTCTGTTCTACTTCCAGCTCACAGCCAACTGCCAGCGCAGATTCCGCACCGCAGTCTTGCGCAGCACGCGTTCATACTCCTCAAGCTCGGACACCACGCGGGTAGTGTCGGCGCCCAGAGCTGTCGGCGCTTCCTTCAGAAAATCATGCAGGGTGCAGATCGTGATCAACCCATCTTCAGGTGAAAACCATTGCGGAGGAGGCAAAGTCCTGGCCCATTCCGGATCTCCGGCTCCC
>DASZYN010000664.1:0-5724 GCA_035545435.1 Acidobacteriaceae bacterium
ACCTTTGCCGGCACATGACTTGCGAACGCGACCAGTGCCTCTTCCTGTGCGCTCAGTGGTCGCGGTTCCGGAAATACGTCCTGCTTCGGCAATGGATTTCGCTCTTCTGTCCTTGCCAGGCCCGCCTCCCGTCTTCCGCCGTGTTTGAGGGCCACAGCCTGAGGGGCGCCCCTGGATCCGCTCGATGACTCAGGCTTCAGTCGCTGAACGATGCTTTCCGCCACCGCCGGCGTCTTCGGTGTCCATGCAATCTCCGCATGGCGTGGACTCCGCATTGTCCACATCACGACCAGCGTCGCCATTACAGCCAGTCCCGCCGGCACTGCAGCACCCCAAAACCACCAACCCCGTCTCCGCGTCTCCTCATCGCGCGCACTCTGCATCACCCGCGCCAGCATGACACGCGTGTCCGGGAATTCCGGTGGCTCCGCGTAACTCCGCAGCGCGAGGTCGATACGTTCATCGATGGCGTCCCGGCTCCGATTCAACTCTTCATCCCCGCGCATACCGCCGCTCCTCCATCGCTGCCATCTTTTCTTTCAGCATCGCTCGTGCCCGCATCAGCCGCGTCCTTACCGTTCCCTCGGCGATGCCGATCGCCTCGGCGATCTCTCGTGAGTTCATCTCGACCGACAACGCCAGCACCTGCCGCAACTCCTCGGGCAGGCTGTCGATCAGGCGATGCACCGCCGCCTCCCAATCCCCCGCCGCCACCACTCCCTCAGGGCTCAAAGCCGAATCCGGAACATCCTCGATGACCGCATCTGCCCGGTCGTGGTCGCGTTGCGGCGTCCGTTTGGACGACGATTCTCTTACCCGATCCACGGCTGCTCTCCACGACACCCGCGCGACATACGCCTTCTCATCCCGCAATCCCCGCCAAGCCCGAGCCCTCCAGATCTTCACGAAGGTCTCCTGCGCCGCATCCTCCGCGTCGTGGACATTGCGCAATACCGCCCAGGCGACCCTGTAGGCGAACTTCCAGTGCCGCTCGACCAGACCTGCGAACTCCGCCTCGTCCTCCGGTCGCACCCGCCGTGGCTCCTCGCCCTTCATCCGCAAAGACGCCCCTGCTCTTTCAACTGTTCATTTATTTGAAAATCGTCCACACCGCCACTGCGCCAGGACGCTGCAATCTCAGCCCGTAACCTGTACGGGGTCTTGCCTCGTCCCCATCTCTCCGCTAATCTGACGCCCTGCCGCTATCTTTCACCCGAGGTGTTCCATGATGGACCAGCACACGATGAACATGATGATGGGCATGATGAGCGTGATCGGCGTTATCGCCCTCATCGGCACCGCGATCTACATTATTCCTTTCTGGTTCATCTTTAAGAAGGCCGGATTCTCTCCGTGGCTTTGCCTGCTGCTTCTGCTGCCCGTGGTGAATCTCGTGATGCTGTACGTGCTTGCCTTCACCGACTGGAAGGTCGTGCCGGTGGCGCCGGCTCCGATCTATGTCCAGCCGCGAGCCTGACGATTGGGGAGATCGCCATCGCTCGACTGGATACCGTTTGGCTCGCAGCTCAGGCTGCGGCCATTGACTTCGAGCCATTGCGACCGGAAGCGCTTCTCTCCACCTGCGCCCGAAGCAGATCCATGAGCGCGCGCTCCTCTTTCCGCAAGGCTTCTTCTTCTGCGGCCCACAAGGCCTCGTCGTCCAGTTCTTCGGCTCTCCGGCGCATCCGGCGCTCCAGCTTGCCTTCGAGATAGCACTCCAGCACCGCCGGATGCACATAGCATTTGCGGCAGACTGCCGGCGTGTTGCCCAGACGCTGCGCGACTCGCTTGATCGCGTCCACCACGTTCTTCTTTGCCTGGGTTTCCGATTCGAACTCCTCGAACTCCCGCAGCGCGAGCGACGCCAGAACGCTCCCGGCCCACGTTCGAAAATCCTTGGCCGTAAAATCCTCGCTGCTGATCTCGCGCAGATAGTCATTCACGTCCGCCGAGTCCACTTTGTGCGGCTCGCCTGCGTCATCCAGGTACTCGAACAGCTCGTATCCGGGCAAGTCCTGCGTTTGCCTTACGATCCGAGCCAGGCGTCGATCTTCGACGCCCACGGTGTGCTGCTTGCCGCTCTTCCCTTTGAAGCGGAACGTCACCGTCGATCCATGAATCTCCACGTGTTTCCTGCGCATCGTGGTCAAGCCGTAGGAACCGTTCTCGCGCGCGTACTCTTCATTGCCCACCCGGATCAGCGTCCGTTCCATGAGACGCACAATCGTCGCCAGGACTTTGTTGCGTGGCAGTCCTGGCACGGCGAGATCTTCCTCTACGCGTGCGCGAATCCCCTTCAGGGCGGTTCCGAAGAGCAGCATCCGCTCGTACTTGGTCTCATCGCGCACCGCGCGCCATCGCGGGTGATATCGGCTCTGTTTGCGTCCCCGTGCATCGCGGCCCGTAGCCTGCAAATGGCCTCGCGGATTCGCACAGATCCAGACATCGGTCCAGGCCGGGGGAATCACCAGCGACTGAATCCGCTTCAGCGTCTCTGCATCGCGAACCGGCTTCCCGTCGGCATCGACGTAGCGAAATCCCTTGCCCGCTTTCCTGCGATGGATCCCGGGTTCCGCATCGGAAACATATCGCAACCCCGCTTCTTTCGCTGACAACGCAGGATCTGTAACGACCACTGGCACTGTCGTCTTCCTGTGAGCCCTTTTCATACGCTGCGTGAGGTTGGATGCACCCAGACCGTGACGTCGACACGCGAGCTCTCCCAGGGTTGCGGCCAACTCGTTCACCTTTGCGCCGCATCCTGCCAAGTGCAGGTCTGATTTCCTCATGAAACGCAGTGCCCTCTTCCCCTTGCTCCTCCTTGCTGCAGCGGTCGCACTCACCGGCTGTGGAAGCACCTCCGGCAACAACAACGCAGGCGCTACCGGCGGATCCGGAGGGTCCGGCGGCAGCGGTGGGTCAGGCGGTTCCGGTGGAACCGGGGGAACGGGAGGTTCCGGCGGTTCGAGCGGCAGCGGCAGTTCGGGACAAACGGCCGCCAACGAGTTCCTCTATCTCAACGTCGGCTTCGCCGACGACTCGGTCTACGCCTGGAAGATCGACACATCGACGGGCGCGCTCACGCCCGTGGCTGGCCAGCCCTTCCCCATCAACATCCAGAACACGAGTCCGTGCACCGTGGGCTGCACCTTCCAGCTCTTCACTAATCCCAGCGGCAAGTACCTCGTCTACACGTATGGGCAGCAGGGCGGATCGGGCATCGGAACCGCGAAGGTCGATGCGTCCACTGGCGCACTCACCAATGTCACAACTAACTCCTCCTTTTCCGGATACGCCACCGTCGATCCTACGGGCCATTTCATCTATGGCAACTACTCCGGTGATCCGACGACGCGCGTCAACGCCATCCAGGCGTTCAGCATCGGCGAGGATGGATCGCTCACACTGGTTCCGGGTTCGCCCTTCTCCATGGGCGGCTATGGCAGCTACTCCGCTCCTGCGGTCTCGAGCAACTTCGTCTACCAGGTGTCCTACAACGAGCAAAGCAGCGCCACGTCGAACACATCCATCACTTACGGCTTCTCCATCAATCCGACCACGGGTGCGCTGACCAAAGCCGGCACGACCTCTGACGGCATGCTCGGCGCCAATCAGATCGTGACTCCCAACGGCAAGTTCTTCTACTCCGAGCAGGACTACAACAACAACGGCACCTACGACGTGCAGATCGTGGGGTACGCCATCAACGCCGATGGGTCGCTGACGCCGCTCAGCAGCGCGCCGCAGACGACGCCCGACCCGGGCCTGGCCCACATGTACATGGCGCCCAATGGCAACTTCCTCTACCACGCGGGCCCGGCGGGTCTTCGCGCGTACGCTATCAACCCCACGACCGGAGCGCTGACTTTAACCGCCACCTACTCGATTCCGACCAGTGACGCCTTTGCGATCGATCCCACGTCGTCCTGGGTGTATGCGGCCAATCAGAACAACCAGATGAACGTCTACAAGGCCGACAGCACCAGCGGTGCGCTGACTCAGGTGGCCGCTGATACCACGAGTGCACCCGACAATCCCGTCAACATCGTCATTCTTCGCCCACAGTAGCTGTGGGCCTTCGAGCGACAGGCTAGTTGCCGAACTGCCGGAGGTGGTGATCGATGTGCTTCCAACCGAGGCGGTTCCAGCGTTCCCAGGTCATGCTGCCGAAGAGGAAGTGTTCCGGGGCCGGACCGGAGGGCTTCTTCGTGAGCTGCTCGATGCTCTCCACCACGCGCCTGCGGTTAGCCTCGAAGTCGCCCGGCTCGTCGGCGAGGAGCTCGCGCGGGGCCTTCGCATTCCTCGGCATGGGGATGACATAGATCGCCAGGTGCTTCATGGGGAAGCGGCGGAGCATTGCCGAGGCCACGCCGGGAGCGAGGCGCGGCATGACGCGGCGGCCCAGAGCTTCGTCGAGGGCATCGCCCAGGTGACACACCATGCGCGGGGCGTCGAAGCGGCCCCAGAGGGGCTTCGAGGCGGGAGTGACCTCCGCCAGCCGGTCGAGGAGCCGCTTGCGATCCGCTGCATTGCGAAGGGTGGGCATGCCGGCAATCTTACCGAAGGTGGAGGCAGGAGGTAGCCGGCAGGGCTAACGGATTCCGGATTTGCGAGGGAGGGGGTTGACCCCCTCCGAAGTCATTGATTTCATGCGGCCGATCTCGCTTCGACCCCCCTCCTATTAACGAAGCAGTACATCCATTTCTGCGGGTTCAGGTTTCGCCCGCTGTTTCGCCTTTTATTCGCTATACTGTCCGCATGGGACTCGAGGTAGGCGGCACGACCGATTGTCCGGACTGGCCCAAGCTGGGGCCCTCGATGCTCATCGCGACCTGTCTGATCGTGGCGATCCGAACGGCGAAGTGGGCGCCAGACGCCGATCCCCACCTCGCCGGCCGCGAACTGGGGCGGGAGATCGAATATGCGGCGCACGTGGCCCATCGGGTGCTGTCGCGGCTGCTGCGGACCGATGTGACCCTGTTCCCGCAACGCAAAGAACCCTGGTACAAGCCGGACGGGGAGGACCAGCCGAAGTGAGGGCGGGGGCATGCCATGGCAGAGTGCCGCGTTTTGTGTGCAGTCGTGTGGAATTTCGCATTTCCGCGAGGGCCTTGGCGCAGGTAATTGATTTCGCCCCACTTGCTTCTGTTTACTAACCTGACAAAAGTCAAGTGGTTGATTCCGGGAAAGATCGAAACGGCCGCATGGGTTACAGACTCGGCCGTTTTGTTATAGAGACGGCCGTTTATGTAACAAACGCGGCCGTCTTTGTTATCCAGACGGCGGAGTTTGTAACACTCGTGGGCGTGGGGGTGACAGGATTCGACGCAGAGGCAGTATCCCGAAAACTGGCCGGCTAAGTGCGGGAGGCGCTCGGATACCGAAGGACGGGCGCGGGTCGGGATCACGACTGCGATGGGCACCTGGCTCCTCCTTTCAGACATACGAGGTATGGGCAAAGGAAAACGGCTCGCCGCGGCGAGCCGTTTTTGGGATATTTCTCCCTATTCTCAGGATATCAAGTGGAGCGGGAAATCGTGCCAACGTTTTTTGGAGTTCTGGGCAGATAAGGGTTGCGGAATGAGGGAGAACACTTTCGTACCGTGGCGCTGGGGCTTGACCAGAGTTTAGCTAAGGTCCGGTCAGCTAAGAAGCGGTCGGCTAAGCGCCGGTTAGCTGAGGAGCGGCCAGCTAAAGAGCGGTCGGCTTGCAATGGCCATCTTC
>DASZYN010000665.1:0-1685 GCA_035545435.1 Acidobacteriaceae bacterium
CGCCATCGGCACCGGCTATCTGATCGCAAGCCAGCTCTTCGGCGTCAGCCCCTGGAATCCCCTGCTTCTTGCCGGCGCCACTGCATTGTTGGGCCTGGCTGCGCTGGTGGCCGCGCTGATTCCCGCCCAAAGAGCCGCGAGTATCGATCCCATACAGGCTTTGCGAAGCGAATAACGAATCTCAGACCTTCGTACCGTCCTCGGCTCCGATTTACCTTGCATTGCTCCTCGGAAAATCCCACACTGAGCCTACGGGAAGCCCTGTCCACTCGACAGGGCTTTTCCTTTGGCCCAAGCCGATCACAATGCGCTCTTTGACATTTGGCGGCAGCCGCCCGAAAGATAATTGGAACCGTCTGCGGAACAGAACCGCACGCCGTTGGTCGATCTCAGAACCCCGGCCGTGTCATGCACGCAGCCGCTTCTGTTACACAAGCGGCCGTGTATATGACACAAGCGGTCGTGCGTATGACACAAGCGGCCGTCTTTGTTACACCAACAGCCGCTTCGAAGTTTCCTGTTTTCAGGAGGTTAGCATGTTGTCGAACTTGCCATCCCCGACGAAGCCCCGAAAACTCAATTAGATACCTCAACAGGGCCTCGGAAGAACCCGACTTCCAGTCCGGCGCTCGAATCGCCCTATTGCACCCCGCCCCCAAACAGCCTCTGCGGCGTCCCCGTCCCGAAAACCACACCGCTTCCCAGCAGCTGATTGAACATCGCCGCGTCATTCGTCTCAACCACCCAGCCGAGGATCCACCCCTGTACCGCGATCGCTCCCACTCCGATCAGCTGCGCCTCCCCGCTCTGGATATCGCTCTTCGTTACCGGCTCTCCCTGCGCAGCCCCAAAACTCGCCCAGTGCCCCTCGATCTGATATCCCCCCGGCTGCTCCAGCGGCATCATTCCCATCAACGTCGTTCCCTGCCGCACCAGGTTCCGCAACAGCATCTGCGTGTCCTTCCGCTTCTGCAACACCTTCGGCGGAAAGCATTCGCCCCTGATCTCAACCGCGCCCACCCTGGCCCACGAGCCTTTCCCTTCGCTGCCCTTCCCCACCGCCAGCAGGACCTTCACGCACGCGTCCTCCCTGGCCGCGTCCAACTGCTCGTCGCCGTAGATCATTCGCCGCGCCGCAGTCGTGGCAAACGCCCCATCGACCCCCGTCAGCTCCGCGGAATAGGTCAAAGTCAGGTGCAGTTCCGCGTTCGTGTAGACCTGGTACCCAGGTGGCACAGCCCCGCCGCTGTTCGCCGGTCCGCTGTTCTGTGCATGGTTCGGCGACACCGCCGCGATTGCCATCAGCGCCGCAAGGAACGAGATTCGCCTCATGGCCGCCAGCGTACCACCCGCCGGCGCTACGCCCTGCCCACGAACCCCTGCAGCTCGGTCAACTCCGCAAAGATCGCGCAGTTTCGCCCCGCCGCCTTCGCGCGGTAGAGCGCCGCATCCGCCGTGGCCAGCAGTTCCTCAATGGAAGCCAGCCGCTCCTCCGGACGAAACACCGTCACCCCGAAGCTGCAGCTGGCTTGTATTTCATGGCCATCGTTCAGAAAACGGTGATCGTGAACGCTCCGCACCAGCTCGTCCAGACGACTCCGCCCTTCCGCCGGATCGTATCCCGGAATCAGGATCAGGAACTCCTCGCCCCCGTACCGTCCGATGCTGTCGTACTCGCGCAGGCA
>DASZYN010000666.1:0-3100 GCA_035545435.1 Acidobacteriaceae bacterium
GCTGGCGGAGAGACTGATCAGCGATCTGGATCGGCCGAAGCCGGAAGTGGTGCTGGATGTGGCAGTGCTGGAAGTGAGCCGCGATGTGCTGCGCAATATCGGCATTCAGCTGCCGCAGACGGCGAGCATCAACTTCCAGCCTTCGAACGCGAACCTGAACAACACCAACAATAACAACGGCAACGGCACCGATAACGGCAACAACAACAACGGCGGCAACAACAATTCGAGCAGCATCACGCTGAACAGCCTCGCTCACCTGAACTCGACCAACTTCGCGGTCACCATCGGCCAGGCAGCGGTGAATCTGCTGCTCACCGATACGCGGTCGCGCATCATTCAGAATCCGCAGATTCGCGCCTCCGACGGACAGGAAGCGACGCTCAAGATCGGCGAACGCATCCCGATCGCCACCGGGTCGTATCAGACCGGCGCGGCCACCGCGATTGTCAGCTCGCTGGTCAACACGCAGTTCCAGTACATCGACGTTGGCGTGAATATGGACATCAAGCCGACGGTTCACTTTGACCGCGACGTCAGCATGAAGTTCAAGGTGGAAATCTCGGCTACCAACGGAAATTCCAACATCGGCGGCATCACCGAGCCCATCATCACGCAGCGCGTGATCGATCAGACGATTCGCCTGAAGGATGGCGAGCCGAACCTGCTGGGCGGCATTGTCCAGCACCAGACAACGCTGACCGTGAGCGGGACACCGGGACTGGCCGAGCTGCCGCTGCTCAAATACTTCTTCAGCACCCAGCAGAAGCAGACGACCGACGACGAAATCGTGTTCCTGGTGGTTCCGCACGTGGTGCGCGCCGTGCAGGTGGGCGCCGAGAACCTGCAGGCGATCGATACCGGCACGACGAACAACGTTCAGCTGCGACGCATCAATTCTGCAGGCGTGGAGGTTGCCGACACGAATCCGCCGGCCGCGCCCGCTCAGGCTGTGCACACACAGAATCTTCCGCCCGCCGTCGCTCCAGTGCAGGAGTCCGCTCCGGCCCAGCAGGGGGCTCCGCCCGGACCGCCTCCTTCGGCTGCGGCAGCGGCACAACAGGCGATGACGAACATGGAGCAGCAGCAGGCAAGCGGACCGCCGGTCAACCTGCAGCTGAGCCCGCCACAGTCGACCGAGAAGGTGGGATCCACGTTCAAGGTTTTCGTCGATTTGTCCGGGGGCAACGACGTCTTCGGCGCGCCGATGAATGTGCAGTACGATCCAACCAAGCTGACGCTGATCAATGTCGACTCCGACGATCCGCAGCACCCGAATGTACTCGGCAGGGACGGCCAGGCGGTGGCTCTTGTCCATCGCGACGATGGACAGGGCAACGTTGCCATTGCAGCTTCGCGACCACCGGGGACCAAGGGTGTAACTGGGTCGGCCGGCACGCTGTGCGTTCTCACTTTCCAGGCGAAGGCGGCCGGCGACGCTTCGCTGGCAGTCACACGGCCTGTGGTGCGCAACAGCGACCAGCAACCGATCAGGGCAACGGGATCGCAGGCAGTGGTTCACATCCAGTGATCGTGGGCATGAGTGACGCATGCAGTTGATGGGGTTCAGAACGGGGAAAGTCAGCGGGGATCGGGAAGCCGGCCTGACGCTGGTGGAGCTGATTGTCACGGTGGCCATCCTCGGTATCCTGGCGTCCGCTGCCGTGCCGATCGCGCGCTTCCAGGTGAAGCGCGAGAAAGAACGCATCCTCCGCTACGATTTGTGGCAGATGCGTCGGGCCATCGACGCGTACAAGGACGCGGCCGATAAGCATGCTTTCCAGACGAAGATCGACAGCCAGAATTACCCGCCGGATCTGCAGACGCTGGTGGATGGGGTCGACGTGCAGGGGAAGAAAGTGCGGTTTCTGCGTCACATCCCCATCGATCCGATGACGGGCAACGATGACTGGGGACTGCGATCGATGCAGGACGATCCCGACAGCGACTCCTGGAGCGGAAATAATGTCTTCGATGTGTACTCGAAATCCGACGGCACCGCGCTGGATGGAACCAAGTACAAGGACTGGTAACCGTTGCGCCTGAAAACTCCAATTCGCAGATCGGAAGAAGGCTTCACGCTGGTGGAGTTGATGGTGGTGATGCTGATCATCGGCATCCTGGCGGCGGTCGCCATTCCCAGCTTTGTTGCCGCGATTAAGAGCGCCAAAGAGTCGGCGCTGAAGGAAGACCTGCACGTGATGCGCGACGCCATCGACTCCTACACCATGGACAAGAACAAAGCGCCGCAGTCCCTCGACGATCTGGTGCAGAGCGGCTACCTGAAAGAGATTCCGCAGGATCCTTTCACTCACAGCCGCGACACCTGGGTGACGGCAAGCGACGACACCTACGCCGATCTGGACCAGACGGAGCCGGGCATCAACAACGTGCACAGCGGATCGCAGGAAAACGGATCCGACGGCCAGCCGTACTCGAGTTGGTGAAGGAACGGCCGATATATAATGAAGTAGTTCCCGGAAGGGTCGAATCCTCCCGGGAAGTTGGCTACTGCACCAGCAGCAGCGTGAGCACAAGGACAGCGGCCGCCAGCACAAAGCGCCAATCCAGCGCAATCGTGATGGCGATACGAGTCCAGGATGATTTCTTATTCATCCCTCTGGACTCACCCCCTTTCATTCGAACGGCCCGCAGGTCGTCAGCGGCCTGCGAGCCGTCGGTCCGATCTTCCGGACCGATCCTGCGCTAACCGCATTCGCACTTTGAAAGAGGCACTCCCAGTTTAGGGAGTGTTGTGCGCACCCTGGTCACTTTCACCTTGTTGAGGAAAACCCAGGTAATGATCCGCAGGGCTTGCATTTCTGCAACATGACAGAATGTCAGTTGCGAGTATGGCGCTGCCTGAACTCACCAACATCCACGAATCCTTTCTTACGCTCAGCTTGATGGCTCGAGAACGCTTTGGCGGGTCTCTCGGCGGACGGCTTCTTCTTCGGCAGGAATTCAATGCAGAAGGCGCGGCCGTAGTGATCGCCGCCAGCGTTGCCGGGGCTGCTTCGCTCTGTGTTGACGGCGATGCGGAACGCCTGCGCGAGGGTCTGCGCGGAGGCCATGTGGACTTTGTGGTTGCGACGCTCGA
>DASZYN010000667.1:0-8322 GCA_035545435.1 Acidobacteriaceae bacterium
CCGCCCAGGCCTGAACGGCGCATAAGGATCAGCCCCCGGCAGCCTCCGCGCCGGTCGAGCGTCGATCGCGTCGCGCTCGGCAAAGAACGCCGGCGTCGGATTGTAGTCGTAATCGAACGGCAGCGGCCGCTCCGGCTTCCCATCGGCCCGCGACGCATGCTGCAACCCGTTCAGCCACGTGTAGCGATCCGTGATCCCCCACGTCAGCGCTGCCGTCACATTCGGCTCCGCCAGCACCGCCGTTAGAAAATCCCGATACGTCTTCGCCACGCCCGCATCGCGCTCCGCCACTGCCTCCGGCAGCTTGCGGTCGTTCACGTCCATCTCCGTGATAAAAACCTGCAGGTTCATCGCCCGCAGCTCGCGAATGAAATGGATCAGCCCATCCCCCGGCGCATCTCCGGCACTCAAATGGCTCTGGATCCCCACCGCATCGATCGGCACGCCGCGCGCCTGCAGACGCCGCACCAGCATCATCACCTGCCCGCGCTTGTCGATCTGCTCCGGCGTGTCCAGCTCGATGCCGTAATCGTTGTACGTCAGCAGCGCCGCACGATCGGCCTCGCGCGCGGTCCGAAACGCCAGCTCCAGATACGACGGTCCCATCAATTCCAGCCACGGCGACTTGCGCAGCCCATCCGGCCGCCCATCCTTCACCTCAACCGCCTCGTTCACCACGTCCCATGAGTGCAGCTTCCCCGCATAACGCCCGGCAACGGTCCGGATATGCTGCGTCAGATACCGCGCGGCATTCGCCTTCGTCACCGTCGCCGCAAACCACGCAGGAAGCGCCTCGTGCCAGCACAGATTGTGCCCGCGCACCTTCTGCTCATGCGACAGCGCGAAAGCCACCACATCGTCCGCCTGGCGAAAGTCATACTGCGTGGGACTGGGCCGCAGCGCCGCCCACTTCATCGCATTTTCCGGAACCACGATGCTGGCCTGCTCAGCCACGATCCGCGCATACTCCGCATCGCCGTCCAGATGGTCCGGATTCACCGCGCATCCCACCAGCAGTCCTCGTGCAGCGCCATGGGCGCGCAGCGACCGAGCCCCGCTCCCATCGTTGAGCGTCGGCGCGGGAGCGATGGCTCCTGCTTTCGATCTCTGCTGCCCACAAGCAAGCGGAAAAACCGCCGACACCCCACCGGCCGCAAACGCGGTCGCGGCGCGGATCAGAAATTCCCGCCGGCTTTCTGACCCGCCCGAGCGTTCATCGCCTTCGCTCATGACTCCCCGGTCCCTGATCGATGCCCCGCTCCGGCCTTCCTCCACGCTTCCATCCGATCGGTCCAGCGCAGGAAGCGCAGCAGATTCCACTTCTCCCGCCACGCAAACGCAACGATGTCGCGCGCGCGCAGTTCATCCGCTTTCATGCCGGAATAGGTTTCGATCCGCCACTTGAGATATTCGCTGCGCCAGGGCCGCAGCCGATGCCCGCTGGTCGCATTCCAGATGAATCGCAGAGATCCAAACAAACGAGTCAATCCTCCCGCCGAATCGCACGAATCCCGCGCTGACCGCAGCCGCTGCGTTGGCTTGTTGGGTGATCCTGCGCTGAGTATAGCTGGAGCCTTGCCGCACTCAGGACCGAAGAGCTGCACCCTTGTCGGCCCCGCGCCGCTCATAAGCTTATGACCGATGTCGGGGCCGCCACGGCTCCGATCATGATCGAGGTTTCGGTGCGACCTGCAGCGCTTCCTGCCGCTGATGGGCGCGGGCCAGCAGTTTCTTTAGCCTCCCCTGAAAATCGGCGTGGCTGCCCACGTGTTCTTCCTGCAGGATTCCGTCGGCATCGATCGTAAACGTGTGCGGAATGGAATTGACACTGAAGAGGCGCGAGACAGGACCGTCGAATCCGCCATCGCGATACTGCGGCCAGCTCATGTGGTTCTCTGCCACAAAATCCTTCCATTTCGCTTCGTTCGAATCGAGGCTGATGCTGAGAACCACCAGCGGCTCATCAGAGAACTTTTCTGCGATGTCGCGAATCTTCGGCAGCGATACCCGGCAGGGACCGCACCAGGTAGCCCAGAAGTCGATGAGCACCACCTTCCCGGCCAGCCTGTCGAGAGAAACCTGGCGGCCGTCCAGAGTCGTGATGGCAAACGCCGGCGCCAGGCGGGCGCGTGCCAGATCAATGTTTTCGATGAAACGCTCCGCCCGCTCACGGTCGGCAGCATCTTTCGGAGCAATCTCCAGGTATTGTGCGAACCGGGCTTTAGCATCCGCGTCGCGGTTCAGGTGCGCCAGCGAGACGCCATCATAAAAGCAGGCCGTGGGCACATTGGACCAGGCTGCCAGTGTTGCCTCAAATTCGCGGTCGGCCTCGGCAAAGCAGTCCATCTTGTTCTTCTCCACCGCCTCACGCAACTGCACGGTGGCGCGCTCAAGATGCGCCTCGGCAACCTCTTTCGGAGTTTGAGCGGCGCTAATCAGGTCCTGCGCGGCGGCGTCGGCGGCTTTGAAATCATCCAACTTCAGGCCATAGTCGATGATCTTGTATGCACATTCTTTGCAGTGTCCGCCGTCCTGCTTCTCAGCCTTCTTCAGGGAGGAGATCGCCGCGCTGTAGTTACCTCGATGCGCCCAGTTCATCGCCTCCTGATAGGTCTTTCGGGCCCGGGCGTCGGTCGGGCCTGCGGTATCCTGGGCCCTGGTGATTGTGAGAGAAAAAAGAAAAGCACTCAAAACGACAGCGGGACGAAGCATCGAACAACTTCCTCGCGATAGCACCGTATCACGGAGCCATGCGCAGGAAAATACCGCTTTGAAAATGAGTTTAAGTCGGGATGAAGAGGTCCCTGCTCAGACGTCCATCGTCGAGTCTTCGATCGCCCGGCGAACATTGCCCTCGGCCCGTGCCAGCCGCCGCACCGCTTCCGGCTTATCGACATTCGCCTTCAGCATCACCAGCGCCACAGGCACGCTCCGGCCCGCGGACTTGATCACATCCACCGCTTTCTCCCGGCCCACCTCGCAGGCGCGCATCAGGATGCCGATGCCCCGCTCGATCAGCTTCGAGTTGTGCATGTGCACGTTCACCATCAGGTTCTCGTACACATACCCCAGCCGCGTCATCGCGCCGGTCGTGATCATGTTCGTGATCATCTTCTGCGCCGTCGCCGCTTTCAGCCGCGTCGAACCGGAAATAACCTCGGGACCGACTTCAGCCACAATCGCCGTCTCGGCTGCGTTGCTCAGCGGTGTGTTTGGATTGCACGTGATGCAGGCCGTCCTGGCTCCCAGCGTCCGCGCATACGCTATCGCCGCTACGACATACGGTGTCCGTCCGCTGGCCGAAAGCCCGATCACCACATCCTTGCGGCTCGGCCGCCGGCGCGCGATGTCGCGCTTGCCCAGATCTTCCGAATCTTCGTTGACCTCGACCGGCGAAGCCAGCGCCTTCGGGCCGCCCGCCATGATGTACTGCACCGTCTGCGGGCTGGTCGAAAAATAAGCCGGAATCTCACAAGCATCCAGCGCAGCCAGACGCCCGCTCGAGCCCGCTCCGACATAGATCAGCCGTCCGCCCTCACGCAAACTGTGCGCCACCAGATCGATGACGTGCGCGATCTCCGGGATCGCCTTCTTGACCGCCGCCGCAACCTTCTGGTCTTCCTGATTGATGATCCGGGCGATCTCCACTGCGGATCGCGTATCCAGCCCGCGGGTCGCTTCGTTCGCCTTCTCCGTCAGCAAGTCCTGGATATTGGCTGGCGTCCCATTGGTTCCGTTCGAGCCGTTTGAGCCGTTCGAATGGACCTTCCCGCCTTCCCCGGCGTCGGTATGTGGATTGAGTGTCGTTCCCATTTTTTCCGGGTTTTGGCCGTACATGCCCTCCATAATTCTATCGCGTTATGGCATGCACGCGGCGTCAATATTGTCCGACAGATGTGTTAGTTGTTTGTCACTAATTTGTCATGGCCTTCCATGCTGTCGAATCTCTATCGGGGTCCTACCATTCGTGCCGGCCGACGGCCTTTTGCCCCGTCTCGATGCCTCGGATCTTCCCGTCCCGCATATGAATGATCCGGTCTCCGATCGCCGCAGCCTCCGGATTGTGCGTGATCATCAGCACCGTCTGCTTCAGCTCCTGGTTCGACCGCCGCAGCATCTCCAGCACGGCGTCGGAATTCTCCGTGTCCAGGTTCCCTGTCGGCTCGTCCGCCAGCACGATCGACGGCCGCGTGATCAGCGCGCGCGCAATTGCCACCCTCTGCTGCTCTCCGCCCGACAGTTCCGACGGGCGATGCTGCAGCCGTCCGGCGATATTCAGCAGGCCCGCAATGTGCTCCAGATACTTCTGGTCCATCGGCTCCGTGCGCCCGGCAATCTCGTACGCGATCTCGATATTTCCCCGGGCTGAAAGCGTCGGCAGCAGATTGAACTTCTGAAAGATAAATCCAATCCGCGCGCGCCGCATGCGCGTGCGTTCCCCATCGTCCAGCGTCGAAAAATCGACGCCGCCAATAAACACTTTGCCGGTTGTCGCTCGCGTCAGTCCGCCCAGCAGGTAAAACAGCGTCGATTTCCCGCTGCCCGAAGGTCCTACGATCGAGACAAACTCCCCCGCCTCGACCGAAAACGTCGCGTCGCGAAGCGCCGGAACTTCAAGCCTGCCGGATCGGTAGACTTTGCCGAGGTGCTCGGCGCGAATCATCGATTCCACGTGTGCGATTGTAAATGGGCCGGTGGAAGTTCCGGCCCACTCTGGAGGAGATGCCGTCTCAGCGATCAGGGGTGCCCGCGGCGCAGGTCCGCCTGTGGGTCACGACGCCACTGCGTGCTCCAGCGCATCGAACGCCGCGTCGGCCGTCTCATACATCGGCCGCAGATGCTTCTTCGGACCGCGCTTGCGCGCGATCATCTGGCGAATCCTCTCCAGCATCTCGACCGGCGAGGATGAGCCTTTGGGCAGAAATGCGTCCGCCCGATTCGTGTGATCGAAGGTCTTCACGCTGCCGCTGATCAGGATCATGGGGATTTCCGGCGCCATCTCTTTCATGCGCCGTACCATCTCGTTGCCATTCATATTCGGCATCACCAGGTCGCTCAGGACCAGGTCGACACCCCCGCGGCGAAATGCCTCAATCGCATCGCGCCCGCTCAGAGCTGCCACGACGCGATAACCGCCGCGGGTTTCAAGAAGGAATTTGCGAACAGCAAGCGCTTGTTCGTTATCGTCAACGCAGAGAATCGTCTTTTTTGGTCTCATTCTTCTTCCCTGGCAACTCTCGCCCTGGTGCGAGAGGACTGCGGCGAGGCGCTCAGCATGGTCGGCGCGCCCGCCTGCGTGGAGGTGGCCGCACCCGGCTTCCGGCTTCCTGCGCCCGCGCTCGGCTTGCCCAAAAAGCGCGCGACGCTGCGTGCCCGCCGGAACGCGGGATGCGGGGGAACAGTACCGCCGGCTGCGGCTGGCTCTCTGCGCGCCCTTCCCCTTCCGTGCTTCCGGATCGTGGGAT
Source organism: Acidobacteriaceae bacterium (assembly GCA_035545435.1). GTDB lineage: Bacteria > Acidobacteriota > Terriglobia > Terriglobales > Acidobacteriaceae > Palsa-343. Next base: position 5,466 of record DASZYN010000667.1, read on the forward strand.
GCGGCGGGGGCCGTGTGCCTTGCGTTACGGTTCCAGTTCAGTTTTCAGCGAATGCAGTCTCGTTCCTTTCGAAACGCCACGTCAGAGTACGGAGCACTGCCGGTCACCGCAATAGGGTAAAAAAAGCGAAAAGACGCCGCCTTCGTAATCGCACTTTGCACGGGGTTCTGTTATCGCCCGATGAATATTGGCTGGGACGCCGCCCTGGGCTGTGGAACGTGTGTGGATCACGCGGGGAAAAGCCGGACACTTGCAGCGATTGCGGTGCGGCTCATGAATAAACTTCGTCCCGATACGAGCGTCCCGCTCAACCTGGATTCTCGTTTCAGTGACGGAAGATCTGCGTCATCATGTCCGACTGCACCTGGTTCAGCTGCTGAATCGTCGCCTCCAGCGTCGGGCGATCGTCCAGCGACGCCCCCGTCATCAGCTCCTTGAGCCGAAACGCCGTGTGGCGGATCAGAATCTCCGCATTCTTCAGCTTCTTGGCGTCGCGCAGCAGGCTCATCTGAATCTTGCCCGCATACCCCTGGGCCCGCTTCAGAAATGCCGACGCTTGCACGTCGTCCCCAGCCTTGTACTCCGCGGTGGCCATCTCGGTCATCGAGTGCACCAGCTCGGCATAGATATACGGTTGCTCGTTGGGAGACGCACTGGCGGCTTTCGCTTCCAGATCGGCCAGCTCCCGCGCGTCAGGCGGGCGGTCGTTCAGCCCATGCGCCCAGCACAGAGACGCAGAGACGAGTAAAGCAGAGAGGACTGCGACGCGCCGCATCGCGCACCTCCGGGGTCGTGCGTTCCAAGAACAATACCGCAGTTTTGTGCCGTTGCGCTACCACATCTGTGTCAGCCCCGAACACAGCCAATCAAAGGTAACGCCGTCCGTTGCCCGTTGAGTACCGTCGGAACCCAAACCCACGCTCAAGCACCGCTACTTTTCAAGAGCGACCAGCCGGTGCTTCGCCTGCCACTCCTGATCGGGGAATTTTCCCTGAGCGGCGGCAAGGAAACGATGATAATAATCCGCCGCTGCCTTGCTCTGATGAAGATTATCGTACGCAGTTGCCCACAGAAAAAGACTTGCTGCACTGTCCGGCGCATACTTTGATCGCATGGAAAGCGCCGTCAGTTCGTCCTGGTATTCGTGCAGCTCCGAGTCCGCAAACGCGATCCCCGACCACGCATCGATGTCGTCGGCCCGCGCCGCAATTGCCTTGCGGAAGGCTCCAATGGCCTCCTGATACTGCTTCTGCCGCACCAGGATCTGCCCGTGCGCATCCAGCAAATCCGGATCGTCGGGGTTTTTCACCAGCAGTTGCCGGTACAGCGCATCCGCCTCTGCCAGCTTCCCCGCCTGAAAATCGGCGTCCGCCAGCATCGACGTGATCGCCGCGTTGTCAGGCTCGCTATGGTGCAGCTTCTCCAGCACCGCCAGCGCATCCCCGGTCTTCCCCTCCCCGTTCAGGATCGCCGCCAGCTGCGCGCTCAAAGCCCCGTTCTGCGGATCACGCCGCAGCGCCGCCTCCACCACTGGCTGCGCATCTGCATAGCGCTTCTCCGCAATCAGCAGGTGCGCCAGGCCCGCGCTCGCGTCGGACAAATCCGGCTGGTTGCGCAAAGCCTGCCGGTACTCCTGCTCCGCGATCTCGAGGTCTCCCGCCGCTTCGGCAATCTGCCCCGCCAGCAGCGTGTCCGACGGCGTCTCCGGCGTCAGCTTCAGCGCCTCCACCAGCGCATCGCGCGCCCCGGTCGGATCGCTCTTGTGCAGCAGCCTCGCCAGCGCCCGGTCCACCTGAGCCTTCGCTGTGGGGTTCGGTGGATTCGGCTCCAGTTGCGCCGCCGCCTGCAGTTGCTCAATCGCCTCCGCATTGCCCCTGGCGTTTCCCTTGCCCGCCAGCAGCAACCCCAGCGCCGAGCGCGCCTCAAATTGCTTCGGATCCGCCGCCACCGCCTTCCGATACCACCCCTCCGCGGCATCCGTGTGTCCCTGCGCATCCTCAACATAGCCCCGGTCGAACAGCGCCCGCGCATCCGTCGGGTGCGCCGACAGGTAGATTTCCAGCCGAGCTGTCGCCAGTGCGTATTTCTTCGCCTCGATCGCCGACTCCACCTCGTCCAGCGGGCTCGAGGCCTGCGTCGGCTGGTCGTCTCCCGTCGTCCCCGGAGGCAGAGGCACCGGCTGCGCCCAGGCAGCGCGCCCCAGGCCGGCCAGCAGAACCAACCCCAGAAGCACCCCTCCGGCGCGTCCGACAAAGTCCGACAGTCTTTCCTGCGCCCTGTGCCCTGCGCTCTGCGCTTTGTGGCTCACTGGAACACTTCGCTTTCCACCGCGTGAACCGGCTCCACACCCCCATGCCCTGCCAGCGCCCGAGCCAGCCACTGCCCCGTGTGGGACAGCTCATTGCGCGTGATCTCTTCCGGAGTCCCCGTCGCCACAATCTGTCCGCCCGCCGCCCCGCCTTCCGGCCCCAGATCGATCACCCAGTCTGCCCACTTAATAATGTCCAGATTGTGCTCGATCACCACCAGCGTTCCTCCGCTGTCGATCAGCTTCCGAAACGCCGTCAGCAGCTTGCCCACATCGTCGAAGTGTAGCCCGGTCGTCGGCTCGTCCAGGATATACAGCACCCGGCTCCGCACGCCCGCCTTCTTCCCGTCCGGACCCCGGCTTTCCGACCGCGTCGACGCCAGGTGCGCCGCCAGCTTCACCCTCTGTGCCTCACCGCCGGAAAGCGTCGTCGCCGACTGCCCCAGCCGCACGTACCCCAGCCCAATCTCCTCCAGAACCGCCAGCTTATCCACGATCCGCGGATGCCCCGCGAAGAACCGCAACGCCTCCCGCACCGTCATCTGCAGC
>DASZYN010000669.1:0-3850 GCA_035545435.1 Acidobacteriaceae bacterium
TATGCGTGCGATCAGGGCGTCTTCTGCTTGCTGTGGGGTGAACCTGGCAGTCGGGTCGAGTTTTTGCGTGGGAAGGCGGGGGTCCCGGTTCTTTCCCAGGATGGAACCGGGTTCGGTACCTTTGATTGGCGCATCGCACGATTTCGATGGCTATTCGTGCGATCAGGGCGTCTTCTGCTCGCTGTGGGGTGAACCTGGCCGTCGGGTCGAGTTTTTGGCGGGGGCCCGAGTTGGGTTGGCCGTTCCCGCTGGCTCGGGTCCTTCTTCGCTTTTGAAGCGAATCCGGGACTCGTTTCCGATTTCAGGTGCAATGCGGAGTTCGCCTTCGCTTCAAGCCAATGCGGGATTCGTGTCTGCTTCTCAGGAAATGGGCAGATTTGGGCTGTTCCGGAACGAATCGCGATGGAGGCAATTAGCCGGCGGCTTGCTGGGCTTCTTTCATTTCGACTGCCGTCGATTGTTTGCGAAGTTCGCGGACTCGGTCACCGATGGCGTGTTTAAGCTTGTCGACGCCGAGGCCGGTGACGGCGGAGATGGCGTAGAACGGGAGCTTCTTTCGCTTTGCCATGGTTTCGAGTTTTTTCAGTTTTGCGGGGTTCGCAACGTCGGCCTTCGAGGCAACAACGACGATCGGTTTCTTGTCCAGGCCGTGGCCGAAGCTGGCGAGTTCGGCGGTGATCACTTTGAAATCTTCGACAGGGTCGGGGCGGCCGCTGGCGTCGGAGACGTCGACGAGGTGAACGAGGATGCGAGTGCGCTCGATGTGGCGGAGGAACTGGGTGCCGAGGCCTGCGCCGGTATGCGCGCCTTCGATGAGGCCAGGGATGTCGGCGACGATGAAGCTTTCTTCGTAGGGCGCGTCACCGACGGTGACGACGCCGAGCTGCGGCTCGAGGGTGGTGAAGGGGTAGTCGGCGATTTTGGGGCGCGCGGCGGAGATGCGCGAGATGAGCGTGGATTTTCCGACGTTGGGATAACCGACGAGACCGACGTCGGCAAGGACGCGGAGTTCGAGACGGTAATGGCGCTCTTCGCCGGGGCGGCCGAGTTCGTGCTCGCGAGGCGCCTGATGCGTTGAGGTGGCGAAGTGCTGATTACCGCGGCCGCCGCGGCCGTAGCGAGCGATGACGATGCGCTCATCGGGACGCGTGAAGTCGTGAACCAGTTCACCGGTGTCGGCGTCGTAGAGCAAAGTGCCGACGGGGACTTTGAGGATGGTGTCTTTGCCATCGCGGCCGGTGCAGTTGGAGCCCAGACCATGTTCGCCGCGCTCAGCTTTGTGCTCGGGGTTGAAGCGGAAGTAGACCAGCGTGTTGTGGCGCTGGGTCGATTCCATGATGACGTTACCGCCGTGTCCGCCGTCGCCGCCGGAGGGACCGCCGCGAGGAACGAATTTTTCGCGGCGGAAGGCCATGCAGCCATTACCCCCGTCACCGGCTTTGACCCGAATTTTGGCCTCGTCGATAAACATTCGCTGTATTCAGTCTATCGAAAGCGCTAGCCTGGATTCATCGAGCCGGAAGCAGGAAGGAAGAAGCGGGAAGCAGGCTTCGCGCACCCGAGCGATGAAAGCACTCTGGCGTCGGAATCGTGACTCGGGGCATCCCGAGGTGAACAACCATCGCCAGGATCAAGGTGAGCGCCTGGAATTGAACTGCTTTGCGGGCCGGCCTGTCGCTGGTCTGGTTTTGCGCTGTCTTTGGTGAGTGAAGGTGCGGTTCCCCCGAAACTGGAAAGCGGCCCTGGTGGGTCTGAGCGCAGCGATTGGGCTCGGGTTGGTTTCGGGCGCGACGCCGGCGTGTGCGGGGCAATCGGATACAGGCGGGATGGTGGCGGGACGGATCTTCGGTCCCGATGGACGCGGTGTGGCCGGGGCCGCCGTGCAACTGGAAGCGACGTCGGGGGAACGAAGTGAGACGGCGAGCGATCTGCGGGGGGGATTCCATTTTGCGGCGGTCGCGCCGGGCGAATACACGCTGCGCGTGCATACGCCGGACCTTTCGGATTATGAAGCGGACCATCTGGAGGTGGGGCTGGGAACGGCGCGGCGGGTGAATCCGCGACTGGCCGCGCGGTGGATGCACAGGACGATTCTGGTCGATGCCCGGTTCGTTGAGGCGCAGGTTGGGGAGGATGCCGGCGCGGACGCAGGAGCGGGTGAGAACGCCAGCCGAGCGCTGGCCGGGCAGGTTCCGGACAACAGCGGGCAGTGGTCGAGCGAGGCAGCGGTTCTGTCGGGATCGGGGTCAGACGATGGGGAGGATTTGAGCCTTCGTGGACTAAGCCCGCTGATGAGCAGCATCACCGTGGATGGGATGAACGGGAAGCTGGCGTTTCGCGGGCGGCAGCGCGCGACTGAAGGCAACGGATTCGCGACCGTGCAGTCGGCGGTGAGCGCCTATCGCGGAAATGCGGACGAGTTGACTGCGTCGGTGCGTGCATCGAGTGGCGCGATGAGCGCGGTGACAAAGAGCGGCGGCAACCATATGCACGGGCAGGCAGTGCTCTTCGATCGCGGAAGTTTTGGGCAGGCGGCGAATGCGTTCAGCAAGACACTGACGCTGGAACCGGCGGAGACGACGGCCAACGGGCAACCGGTGCTTTATCTGAATGGGCAGCCCATGACCTATATAGAGGCGCCGTATCACGCCCCGGACCGGCGGCAGAGGTGGGAAGTGGCAGCGGGCGGACCGATCCAGCGGGACCGGATGTGGTGGTACTTCGCCTGGGAGCAATATCAGCGGAACGATCCGGCGGTAGCGCGGGCCAATGAACCGGAGTTGTTCTTCGCGGCGCCGTCGACGCAATCTTTGGCGACGCTGGAAGCGAGGATTGCGACGAGCCGGCATCCGCTGCTGGCGGCATGTCCGGGGCCGGCACCGGAATCGACGGCGCGGGCGGAGTGTGCGTGGACGAATGCGCTGAACCAGCTGAACGGAATGCTGGGCAAGGTGCCGCGACAGACGCGGCAGACGATTGTGTTTCCGAAGCTGAGCTGGCGGGTGAACGCGCGAAACCAGGTGGTGGCGCAGTACAACTCGATGCGGCGCACGGGCGTGCATACGGCGCTGAGCGGTGCGACGGAGATGGATGCGATCGGCAGTTTTGGCAACAGCTCGACGAGCGACGATACGGGGATTGCGCGATGGGACTGGTCTGCGACGCCGCGGATAACGAGCAGCGCGCGGTACCAGTACAACCGGGATCTTCTGGTGCATGCGCCGGCAACGGGGAGCGCGTTCGAGGCGCAGTTCGCCAACAACGCGTGGGGCTTGCCGCCAGAGGTGACGATCGACAAAAGCCAGGGGCTCAGCTTTGGGACGCTGGGGACGGCGAACAAGAGGAAGTATCCGCTGGAGACGCGGCAGCAACTGGCCGATGGGGCGACGTGGGTGCATGGACGAGAGGCATTGCGAATCGGATACGACTACAACTACGTGACCGATGAACTGGAGGGGCTGAACGGTGAGAACGGGGCGTATTCGTATGCGAGCCTGACGGATTTTCTTTCGGACATGCTGGCGCCGAGCAGCTGCGACGGGACGACGACGGGGACGGGACCGTATCCGTGCTATTCGCGGTTTCGGCAGACGGTGGGATCGACGAACTGGAGCTTCGAGACGGCTGATTACGCGGCGTATGCGGCCAACGAGTGGAAGCTGGGACAGCGGCTCACGCTGACGCTGGGTGCTCGTTACGAATATGAACAGGTGCCTGATACAAATGCGGCGCTGGTGAACGCGGACATTCCGGAAACCGCGCGCCTGGCGCACGATCGGAGGGGTTTCGGGCCACGCGGCGGGTTCGCGCTGGATGTTTTCGGCAAAGGGCGGACGGTATTGCGGGGCGG
>DASZYN010000670.1:0-4741 GCA_035545435.1 Acidobacteriaceae bacterium
ATCCTTCAGAGTCGCAAGAGGACTTGCCGTTGTGGGTCAGGAACCTGTCTGTGGTGCCGGATACCGAGCCGTTCATCGAACTGGGCGCCACGGCCGACGCTGTTGCCGAGCAGGAGCGTACGGCGGTCTTCGATCCTCCCACTCCCCGCGTCGCCCGGTCGAGCCCGTCCAAACGAACGGCGGCTGCGACGGCGGCGAAGCCCGTAACCCGGGAGGAGAAATTGCTGGCCGCTTTCCCAGGAATGGCGGCGCCCGCGTCCGAGGATCTGCCACCGGCGCCACTCCCAGCGCGAAGCAAACCGCAGCGCAGGACGGCGACGCCTCCGCCAGCTGCGGCGAAACCCTCTGCAGAGGCTGTCCGGGTGCATCCAGCGGCTTCACCCGCGCCGGCCGCGAGCGCCCGAACGCCAGCGAAGTCGAAGCCGGCACGGGCCCGCGCCAGGCCTTCGCCGCCGGCCGTCACAACCAGGCCTGAGGTAAAACCGATCGCGCCAGCTGCTCTGATCGGTTCGCCGATTCAGCCGATGCCGGCATCGCACACACGCAGGCCTGTGGTGAAGAAAGCGGCTGCGGCACGGGTCGTGAAGACGCGATCCCGAAGACGAACGAAGGCCCCTTTTCGGCAGATTCTGGCGAACACTGTGCGGCAGCCAAAAGAGGTAGTGGCAGCGAAGACCAAACCGGCTCCGGACCGCACGCGCCGCATCACGACACGGTTTTCGCCCGCGGAGGAGCGCCGCATCGAGAAATGCGCCGCGGAACTGGGGATCACGGTCTCGGCTTATCTGCGGCAATGCACGCTGGCGGCCGCAACCGCGAAACCGCAGGCGGAAGCACCTGACCCGCCCGCGCCAGCGAAAGCACGCAAAGGGCGGGCACGTGGAGTGGAGCCAGCGATCGGGTATGCGGCTCCTCCGCCATCGTTTCTGGGCGGATGGCTTGCGTTGTTGCGCAATCGCTTTCTCGGGGCACCGGTGCGGTTCAGTGAGGAGGCGTGAGGAAAGCAGGGTTTAGCGTTTAGCGTATAGAAGTCTTCGCTGGGACGCGACGTGGCCGAGCGTGGACAGACGAAACGTCAATCCCTGAAGCCTATTTCTGCGGCTCGACCTGCGTGGCCTTGTCATTCTCGAAGGTCACCGCCCAGCGTTTTGGTCCGGCGTTGTAATACACGGTCCGATTGCCGACGTCGGAGGAGTTGGACTGCTGCATGACGCCGAGCGCCATCGCGGTCTCCAGCTCGGTCATGCCTGGTTTGGGCTGATGCGCATCGATCGCCTGCCAGAGACTGGCCGGCCAGAGGTTGTACATCTGGTGTGGATCGTCGTAGTAGAGTACGTTGTCGCAATACCAGGTGGAGTCGTTCCCCTGAATCGTTCCGACCGCGGTTGCATATTGCTTTGTATCGTCGGGCATGGTGAACACGAGGAAGGCCTGCTGGTTGCCGCGCGGAATTCGAGTCTCCACATTGGCGGGGACCTTTTCGAGCACGATGTCTTTGACGTCGAGGCGCTGGACGCTGGGGAGGACGCCGACTTTGTGCGCGAAGTCGACGCGATGGCCGGAGTAAGGATAGTAGGTCATCTCGTATCCGGCCTGGACCCAGACGGGTTTGCCGATCAGATCCTTCGCCGACTTCAGATCGTCGATGAACAGCTTGCGCGGCTGCACCATCTGCTCGTCGCTCAGGTGCGTCTCCTGCGCCTGTTTCGGGACGACCACGGGCTTGTTGCGCGATACGTTGATGCGCCAGATGCCGATGGCTGCGATCAGGATCGCGGGCACCAGAATGAGAGCGAACTTCTGCCAGGTCTTCATGGTTTCAGCTTATTGTGATGCGCAGCCGTCATCCGCGGAGCGGGAAATTTGGCAGGTCCGGGCTCAATCAGGCCAGTTCTTTACGTGCCAGATCGGCGAGAGCCAGCGTGAGATGGCGCGAGTCGTTCAACGATTCCGGGCGCCGGATGGTAATGCCCAGGGCTGCTGCGAAATCCCGGAAGGCCACATCGATGTCGTACAGAATCTCGACGTGATCGCAGAGAAACCCGATGGGCTGGATCACCAGGTTCGTCGTGCCCTGTTTGCGCAACTCGGTCAATGTGTCCTCGACGGTCGGGCCCAGCCAGGGGCCGCCGGACATGCCCTGGCTCTGGAATGCGAAGGACCACTCGCCGGGGTTCAACCCTGCGCGGTCGGCGACCAGTTTCGCCGTTAATTGCGCCTGATCGGCGTAGGGGTCGGGCGTGTCGGTTCCGGGTTCGGGTTGCACGGTGCGTACGGGGACGCTGTGGGCGGTGAACAGCACGGGCACGGGAGCGCCCGCTTCCCTGCCGAAGGCTTCGCGTGTTGCTGTGAGGCGCTCGGCGAAACCGGCGATGAGGTGTGGATGCTCCGCCCAGTGATCGACAAAGCGCAGCTGCAGCGCGTCGCCTGCCGCATCGAACACAACTTTCTTATAGAGGCCCACGCTGGTGCGCGAATTCTGCGGCGCCAGACAAATTGCGACCGCGCGGGTCACGCCGTCGGCACGCATCTTCGCGATGACGTCGGCGATGTACGGATTCCAGTTGCGCATGCCAACATAGACCGGCATCCGCAGCTCTTCGCCGAGCAGTCGTCCCTGCTCCAGAGTGAGCCGCGTGAGCGGACTTCCGCCGATTGCAGCGAAGCGATGCTTCACTTCCTCGACAGCTTCTTCCGGCAGCGGACGGCCGCGGGTCACGCGCATCAGGTATTCCGGAATTTCGTCGACCGAGTCGGGCGTTCCGTGCGCCAGCAGCAGGACGGCATCAGACATAGCGTGCCTCCGGCACATATTCGCGGACGAATTTCACGACCGCCTGAACGTTTTCGACGGGGGTCCCGGGGACGATGCCATGACCGAGATTAAAGATATGGCCCGGCCGTGCCGCCGCCTGATCGAGAATCTGACGGACGCGCGTGCGGATCAGGTCGGGCTCGGCGAACAAGGTGATGGGATCGAGGTTTCCCTGCACGGCACATGAATAGTCGAGTTCGCGCCACGCTTTGTCGAGCGGCGTGCGCCAGTCCAGGCCGAGGACGTCGGCGCCCGCTTCGCGCATAGCAGGGAGCAAACTGGCGGTATCGACGCCGAAGTAAATCACGGGCACGCCGAGCGCCTGCACTTCGCGCACTAAGGTTTTGGTTGCGGGCAGCACAAATTCGCGATAGTCGGGAATGGCCAGCGCGCCGGCCCAGCTGTCGAAGATCTGCATCACCTCGGCGCCCGCCGCGACCTGGAGCGCCGCAAACTGTTTCAGAACGACGACGAGCTTATCCAGCAGCTTGCGCCACGCGCCGGGCTGGCGGTACATCAGCTTCTTGGTTTCGATGTAATTGCGCGAACCGCCGCCCTCGATCATGTAGCTGGCCAGGGTGAAGGGCGCGCCGCAGAAGCCGATCATGCCGAGGCGCCCATGAAAATGGGTGACAACTCTCTGGATGGCGTCGCCAACGTAGGCAAGCTCGCCGGCGCGGGTAGTCACCAGCGCATCGATGTCGGCGGCGTTGCGGAGCGGCTTGTGAATGACCGGGCCTTCGCCAGCCTGAAATTCGAAATCGAGCCCCATCGATTCGAGGGGCAACAACAGGTCGGCAAAGATGATGGCCGCGTCCACGTCGAGTTTTTCCGCAGCGGTGATGGTGACTTCGGCAGCGAGATCGGGGCGCTTGCAAATCTCTACCAGGGAATGGTGCCGGCGCACCTCCATGTACTCATGCATGTAGCGGCCGGCCTGGCGCAGGAACCACACGGGTGTGCGGTCCACGGGCTGGCGCAGGCAGGCGCGAACAAATCTGTGAGCCGAGAGAGCGGAGGAGCCTTGTGTCATGAGGGGTACGAAAGGAAGGTTACAGGAAAGACCCGGCGCGAGAAAACTGCGTAACAAAACCATGGCCCGGAAGCTGGGGGAGATTCCGGGCCGATACGGCTGCGAATTTGCCGGTAATTACTTTTTCTTCGATGATTTTTTGGCACTGCTCTTCTTTGATGCCGATTTTTTCTTCGGAACCTTTGCACCGGCCTTGCGGGCCTCGGACAACCCGATAGCGATTGCCTGTTTGCGGCTGGTGACTTTTTTGCCGCTGCGTCCGCTCTTGAGTTTGCCGGTCTTTTTCTCGCGCATCACGCGCGCGACTTTTTTCTGTGCCTTCGGACCGTATTTCCTGCCTGATGACTTTTTCTTTGCTGCCATGCAACATTCTCCCTTCTTGTATTGGGAAGCAGCGCGGGATGTTCAGGTTGCGCCGGAGTCGGGAAGGGGGTGAACCTGGTTATGTCGATCGGGTGGTGAGTAGGGGGCGGTGGTGCGGTGGCTTTCCCGAATTGGGAACGGGAGGGTACTTCGGGGTTGGACGGAGGCTGGAATCTCTTGACCGCATGCGACGCGAGAGAGTCTTCTGCTTGCTGTGGGGTGAACCTAGCCATGTCGATAGGACCGCGAGGACCGAAGACGAATCGGTGCAGGGATCGAAGACGAATTGGTGCGGAAACGAAGACGAATCGGTACGAGGTCGAACACCAATCGGTGCGGGAAAAACGAATCGGTGTCGGAATCGAAGACGAATCGGTGTCGGAATCGAAGACGAATCGGTGTCGGAATCGAAGACGAATCGGTGCGGGATCGAAGACTAGCCCGCTACTGCGGCGGCGGGCAGGATGTCTTCGACGTCGACCCATTGCGTGGGATATTCACCGGTATAGCAGGCGACGCAGAACTTGTTG
>DASZYN010000671.1:0-1719 GCA_035545435.1 Acidobacteriaceae bacterium
GGCTGGAAGTTGATGCTCGCCGTCTGCGGCAGCTGAATGCCGATATTGCGCAGCACATCGCGGCTCACTTCCAGCACTGCCACATCCAGCACCACTTCCGGCTTCGGCCGATCCAGATCGCTGATCAGTCTCTCCGCCAGCAACAGTTCATCCGGCGTTGCCCGCATCACGATCGCATTCTCGCTCGCGACCCCGTTGATGCGAGCGCCCTGCGAGAACAGATTGCGCAGTACGGTCTGAATCTCGGTGAAGTCATTCTGCTGCGAGACGTTGTGCAGGTAAAACGTCTGCACCGCCTGCTGGTCCAGCTCCGTGTGTTTGCTCCGCGAATTTTCGGCGACAAAGATCGTGTTGGAAGTGATGGGCCGCCAGAAAGTGTTTGAGACCGTGGCTACGATCCGCAGCGCGTCGGCCAGCGTCACGTTGTTCAGATCCACCTGAATTCGCTTGGAACTATACGACGGATCGAACAGAACGTTGATGCCCGCAGCCTTCCCGATCGCCTGATAGATGATGCGGCTGTCCTCCACCATGTGCAGGGTCAGCGGCTCGTTGGAGATCGGCTTGAGCTCGATGGGCGCAGCCAGTCCCAGCGCCTCGTCGGAGGTTTTCGCCGCGTTCTCCGGAGCGGGCGTCTGTGAGTTCAGCTTTTCCCGCGTCGCATTGATGTCCTGCTCCGCCAGCTCGTTGCTGGGGTCGATTTCCAGCGCGCGCAGGAATTCGGTCAGGGCTGCGGTGTCGTTGCCCTGGTTCCGCAGTCTCTCGCCTTGCTCGACATGGATCGCGGCGGCAGCAAAGCGCGTCCGCTCCCACGAAATCTTGTACCGCTCCTCGGTGGGCTTCTTCTGGTACGCCTGATAGTAGGCCTCGTAAGCGCCCAGGCTGTCGCCTTTGGCCTCAGCCTTCTGACCCTGCTTGTACCAGTGCGACGCGGACTGAGCATGCGCCGCTGGAAGGGCTGCCAGAATCGTGGCGAGAATTGCCCATAGAACCAGACTTCTCTTCATGCAGCTCCATCGTTGGGAGAGGGATTGGTAGTGCCGGAACGGCTGATCCCTGCTCTCCCCGGTATGAAGACTTCCCCGGTGAGCGCCGCCGCTTCGTGCCGCGTATAGTATCGCATTCCCGGGAAGGCCTGCGTTTGACGAGGCAGGATCTGGCGCAAATGGTCGCCATGCCCGGAACCCCGGGTTTTCACCCCTGTAAGGCCGTTATACGATGAAGAATTGCGACCCCCACCATGGCCCGCCCATCCAGCCATCCCGTAAAGCAGGCTCCCGCGAAGGCCAGACCCCGCGATCCGGTCGCGTCCGGAGACCGCGACGCCGCCCAGAACCGGGTGGCCTCCCATAACTACTTCTTCCTCGAGAAATACGAGGCGGGCGTGGCTCTGCGCGGAACCGAGGTCAAATCGATCCGCGAGGGCCAGGCCAATCTTCGCGACGCCTACGGCCTGGTCAAAAATGGGGAGGCCTTTCTGCTGAACGCGCATATCGGGGCATATTCCCACGGCAGCTCCAACAATCATGAGGCGCTTCGCACACGCAAGCTGCTGCTCCACCAGGAGGAAATTCAAAAGCTCACCGTGAAGACGCAGCAGAAAGGGCTAACGCTCATCCCCACACGGCTTTATTTCCGCAACGGCCGCGTGAAGTGCGAGATTGCCGTGGCGCGCGGCAAACAGGACTGGGACAAGCGCGAAACCGAACGCCGCCGCGA
>DASZYN010000672.1:0-1680 GCA_035545435.1 Acidobacteriaceae bacterium
CGCGGGACGTAGACGCGAAAGATGGCGTCGCCGGAGTTGCTGCTGACGGTGTCGAGTCCGGGGGCACCGATGCGCGTAATTTGCCACTTGCTGTTGTCGGGCTGATCGAGCCAGGTGCGCGCCAACTGCAAGCCTTGCTGAGAGGGACCCCAGAAGGGCGCAGCTGTGACGTGGATGCGGACGTCAATCTGCGAGCCTGGTGTGACGGTGGTCGCGGTGTCTTCGGGGCTCAACGAGGGAAAGGGATTGGCTCCGGTCGCGGTGCGGGGCATGACGAGCGCTGTAACTTGAAGCCCGAGCGCCTGGGCGAGAGCGGTGTTGAACTGCGCCAGTTTGACGTTGAGCTCGTGGTCGATGTTCGCCTTGTCGTCGGCGCTAAGGCCGCTGCTGTTGACCCAGGCGATGAGCTGCTGCGTGACCTTGTACCCGGTGGCGAGTTCGGGGGCGATCTTCTCCGGGTGGGCGGGAAGGTCGTTGTTGAGCGCGATCGCGACATGGTGGTGAATGTCATTCAGAGCGGCGACGAGGGGGGCGGTGTTGCCGGAGTGAGCGAGGGATGCGATGCCGGCGAGTGATGTGTCGATGCCGTCGAAGAAGGATTTTTCCTCGTCCGAAGTTTTCACGAGCGAGCCGTAGCGGTGGTACTCGACGCTGAGCGGACCGGCGAGCGGCATGGTGCCGCCGCCATTTTGCGATTTTTGCTGACCCCAGCCTTCGCGGGCGATTTGCGTGTAGGATTCGCCGAGGATCGGGTCCCAGGTTCCCTCGGGGATGGAAACGGTCGCATTGGGGAATGTGTCGCTCCATTGCTTTGTGACGTAGTCGTAGAAGCGAACCGGAGACCACTTATTCGTGGCGTAGTCAAAGATTCCGCGGTTGCTCGCCGGGAAGAAGGGGACACGCGCATAGACCTTGAGCGGGGACCAGGGGCGGAGGCCGGCGGCGATCTGATCGGGGCAGACGTTTGGGTCGCCGGCGGCGCTGAAGGCCTCCTGATTGACTTCGCCGGAGACCTGGTGCTGGCCGTGGCCGTCGGTGATGTTGCCGGTGAAGGTCGAGGCGAGAACGAGAGGGTGATACATGCGTACGGCGCGAACGACGTCGCAGAGAACGCGATCATGACCCCATTGCTGGAGCGCTTCTTCTTTGGTTTTAGAGAAGCCGTAGTCGACGACGCTGGCGAAGTACTGTTCCGAGCCGTTGTACTGGTCGGCAAGCAGCAGCTCGTTGGTGCGGATGAGTCCGAGCGCGTCGTAGCTCTCGCTGGACATGGCGTTCTGGCCGCCCTCGCCGCGATTCAGGGTCATGATGGCAGTGCGGGCGCCCATGCCGCGCGACTCAAAGGCCATCATGCCGCCATCTTCGTCGTCGGGGTGGGCGACGATGAACATCAGGCTGGCCCAGGTGTCGAGCTTGCGCAGGGTCTGCGCGAGGCCGGCGGCGCCGCGATCTTCGGGGAGGGTTTGCGCATCGGGCGACGCGGCGATCTGCACGCGCCAGGGAACTTCCTGAGAGCCGGCGACGGTGAACGCGCACAGCAGGGTGAGCGCGACGGAGCTGCGAACGATTTGGAGAAGCGGCAGAGTCTTCGGAACCATCGAATTGCCAGTGTAATCGCGATGCGATTTGATACAAAGGCAGAGCATGCAGGAGGGTACAGGGTGCGGCGTACAGGGTGCA
>DASZYN010000673.1:0-6347 GCA_035545435.1 Acidobacteriaceae bacterium
AGCTTCCTGGTTGTGCTTCTTGCCGTCCAGACGCGCTGTGATCAGACTGCGATACTGCACCGACTGCAGGGTGTAGTTGTCACCCTCTTTGTCGAACCGCAGAACCACGCGAGCATCGGTCGGCGCCGGTTCGCCAGGACCACCGATCCACGAGAAGTTGGCGCGCTGCCAGTTTTCGCCGCGCAGTGTCAGGACTCCGGTGGTGTCGTCGTGCCCGATGGAGTAGTACCCGGCGGGGCACACCTTGCCATTCGCCGTGAAGCTGAAGGGGACGTTGACCTTCATGTCGGCCAGCGCATTCGTGGTCGTCAAAGCTGCTGCCGCCGCAACGGCCGACGCCAGGAAAAACTTGTGGAGTATCGATCGCATGTTGTATTCCTCCTGCATTGCTCAACACGCTAGCGATCCCGCGTAACGCCTGTCGTCAAGATCCCATCCAGAATTCGTCAAGCTTTTCCCGACGCCATCTGCAGCCGGCGGCCGTGCCCATTCATCCCGTCCACTGCCTCGTTCATCCCGTCTTCGACTCCAGAGTCCGCTTTCTCACTCGTTCTTTCTCACAAAAAAGGCGGCTCGCCTGCGCGATCCGCCATGTGCCAATGATGGATCAGGATTCGTGAGTGAGACCCACCTTGATCTGCAGCATCCCTGGGGAACAGGGACTCTCACGAATCCTGCTCGAAGCTACTGGGTCAACACCATTCGGCTGGGAGCTTCATTGTTGTGCTTCTTCCCATCCAGCCGAGCGGTAATCATGTTCTCGTATTGCACCGACTGCAGAGTGTACTGGTCGCCCTCTTTGTCGAACCGCAGAATCACGCGGTCATCGGTCGGCGCCGGCTCGCCGGGCGTTATCACCCAGGCAAAGGTGCGTTCCCCGCTCCGCAGAGTCACCATGCTCGCGGTGCCGTCGTGGCCGATCGTATAGTACCCGGCGGGGCACACCTTACCGTTCGCCGTGAAGCTGAAGGGGACGTTGACCGCGGCCAACGCATTCGTAGTCGCCAGAGCTGCCGCCGCCGTGACGGCTGACGCCAGGAAAAACTTCTGGAGTATCGATCGCATGTTGCTTACCTCCTGCCTTACTCAACACGCTATCGACCCGTCCTCCCCCTGTCGTCAGGATCCTGTCTGTATTTCATCAAGCTTTCCCGGAAACGATTTGCAGGCGGGGTCCCGCCTCGTTCTGCGGATTCACCTCCAGCCGATGAGCCTCCTCCAGCAGCGCGTCTGCCTCATCCGCAGCGCCGGTCGACTTCGCATGACGAGCCGCGTGACGCAACGTTCCGGCAGCCGCAGCCCACTCACCCGCAGCTTCCCGATGCATCGCCACTTCGCGTGCCACCGCCCATTCCCGCCCGCGGAAAACCGTTGTCAGCCGGTCCGCGATGCGTTTGTGCCATTCTGCGCGCCGCGTTGCCGCCTGCCTTCGGTAAAGCACCTCGCGGTATAGCCCGTGAACAAAGACGTAGAACTCCGATCGCGTCCCATCCGGCAGTTCGTCCTGCCCGCCACGCCCGACAAAGTGCACGCGCCGCGCCAGCCCTGCGCATGCTTCTTCAACCGCCGCCTGGTCTTCGCCGAGGGCGGCCGCTATCGCCCACGCAGGAAACGCAATTCCCATCACGCTGCCCGCTCCCAGCACCCGCTGCTCGTCGGCGCTCAGGCTTTCGATCTCGAGTTCGATCATCTGCGCCACGCGATCCGGAACCTCTGCCTCAATCTCCTCGATCGGTCCGGCAGGTTGCCATCGCACGGCCGCATCCTTTTCCTCTCGCATCAGGAACCGACGCGCGATCAGGTGCTCCACAATCGCAATCGCGAAAAGCGGATTCCCCTCCGAATGCTGGTGTACGAATCCGGTCAGCCCCTGCGGCAGCTTTTCCTGCCCCAGTTCCAGGCTCAGCAACTCTCGCACCGCCGACTGGGTCAGCGGAGCTAAAGCCACTTCGGTGGCCAGCTGCCGCAGCAGCAGGTTTTGCCGCATCGCGCGTAGCGGATGCTCCGCGTCGCCTGCACCGCAGGTCGCCACAATCATCAGTCTTGCCGGGGCGCGCCGCCGCGCCAGTGCCGCAATCAATTGCAGAGTCGAGGCATCCCCCCAGTGCAGATCCTCAAAGACCAGCAACAATGGCTTGTCGTCCGCAATTTGTTCCAGTGCCGCGCACAAATCACCAGGTAAGCGCTCGGCATTCGTCACAGCCACTGTGTCATTATGGCGCCCCAATGCACGCAGCCACGACGGAGCCATCCGAGCCACTATCCCGGCCGGCGCATCTCCCTTTCCTGGGACACAAAGCCGCCCCAGCGCTTCCATCACCGGGTAGTACTCTTCCTTCTCGCCCAGACCCAGCACGCACTGCCCGCGCGCCACGTTCCAATCCGACCCCAGTTCATGGCAGAACGCATCCACCAGCGCTGTTTTGCCAATTCCCACTTCCCCGGTAACGAAGGCCACCTGCCGTTCGCCGCCCTCCGCGCGGGCCATCTGCAACCGCAGCCGGGTCAATTCTTCGTCGCGTCCGACAATTCCCTTGCCGCCCGCTCCTATAGCGGCGCGCGCGTGCTTTGTACTCCTGCCGCAGTCCGCTTCGACACACTCACGAACCTCTGCCAGAAAACTGTAGCCACGCTTGGGCAGAGTCTGGATGTAGCGCGGCTCAGCCGCATCGTCGCCCAGCAGCTTTCTCAGCTCCAGCATGTACGTGCGCAGCACCTGCGGCTGCACATAGGTCTCCGGCCACAAAGCATCCAGCAATTCGTCATGCGTGATGAGCCGGCCAGGATGCTCAACCAGATAGCGCAGCACCATAAAGGGTCGCGGAGGCAGCGCGAGCTGCTCCTCTTCGCGCCACAGGCACTCATTGACAAAGTCGAGACGAAAACAACCGAACTGCTTCATTCCGCCGGACCCCTCCCCGGCCACCTGTTCATGTTGGTGATCTGACCCCTCCATTTGTTACGGATCGCGCCTGACCATCCTTCCACCAGCAACCATGCTTCCACACCATCCAGGGCCGAATGTCACGACATCTTCAATCCCTGGTTGGCTTCTCGTTACGATTCGCATGCTCCCGCTGTCCGCTCCCGGACACCTGTGTCCGTGTTTCGATGTTCCAGGACATCTCCTTGAACCCTTTTGTGACCAAACTGCAAAACAGCACTACCCGACAGACGCCACTCCTCATCGGTGAGTTCAACAATATATAGAGGGGATACGCAGGCAGACCCATCTTCTGTTCCCGTTCCCCCTGGACATCTGCCCGTCGCACACGCGATGAGGAGACCTTCAGGTCCGGCGCTTGCCTCCATCCGTTGTCTCCTGTGATCGGGCCTGCTTTGGATTTCACACCGTCTGCCCTTCTTTCCTTTTTCTCTTTTTTACGGCGGGCGAATCGTCCCATCTCCTTTTTCTTCTGCGCCTTGCGGCTGTTGTGATTTGCGTCACAACCCTCGTCACATGAGCCTGTGGCAACGGTCACATACATTATCCGACCGCGAATTTAACAATCATTCCGTTTGAGATTGCGGATGGCGGCCGTGCCCAGCGCTCTCGCCTCTCCACTTCGCCTGCCGCAACGTATGTTTCGCGATTTTCATACACCACGCCCTTAACGGCGGCAGAACGGAGAGCAATCATGAGCACCCCTTCACCCGTGAGTTCCCAGGCACTCGGCCAGGAAATCAAAACAGAAGCCCCTGCCCAATACGTCTTCTTCTTCGGCAATGGCGTCGCCGAAGGCAACGGCAAGATGCGCGATGTCCTCGGCGGTAAAGGCGCAGGACTCGCCGAAATGACCAATGCCGGCCTGCCCGTCCCCCCGGGCTTCACCATTCAGACCGAAGCATGCCGCGAGTACATGCGCGGCGCTCTCTCGCCCCAGGTCACCGAACAGATGGACCTCGCTCTCGCGCGCCTCGAAAAGCTCCAGAACCAGCGCCTCGGAGCAGGCGAAAATCCGCTGCTGGTCAGCGTCCGTTCCGGCGCAAAGTTTTCCATGCCCGGCATGATGGACACCATCCTCAACCTCGGCCTCAATGACAAGTCGGTCGAAGCCCTTGCGAAGAAATCCAACAACCCGCGCTTCGCCTACGACTCCTATCGCCGCCTGATCCAGATGTTCGGCGATGTCGTGCTCGACATTCCGAAGAACGAGTTCGAGCACATCTTCGACGAGACCAAGAAGAAGTACAACGCAAAGCAGGATACCGAGCTGTCGCCCGTAGGCCTTAAAGAGGTCATCGCCGGCTACAAGAAGCTCGTCCTTCGCCACACCGGCGCCGAATTCCCGCAGGATCCCGATCGCCAGCTCACGATGGCGCGTGATGCTGTTTTCCGCTCCTGGAACAACGAACGCGCCAAGACTTATCGCCGGCTCAATCACATCGACGACTGGCTTGGCACCGCGGTCAACATTCAGGCCATGGTTTTTGGCAATCTGAACGAGACCAGCGGCACCGGCGTCGGCTTCACCCGTAATCCCGCCAACGGTGAGAAAGAATTTTACGGCGAGTTCCTCATGAACGCGCAGGGCGAGGACGTTGTCGCCGGCATCCGCACGCCCGTTCCGATCAGCGAATTGCGTAAGCTCATGCCGCATGTCTACGACCAGCTCCGCGACCTGACCTCGCGCCTTGAAAAGCACTACCGCGACATGCAGGATTTCGAGTTCACCATCCAGGATGGCCGCCTCTACATGCTGCAGACCCGCAATGCGAAGCGCACCGGCCTCGCTGCGGTTCGCATCGCCATCGACATGGTGCGCGAAAACCTCATCTCCATCGACGAAGCCGTTCTCCGTGTCGAGCCCAACCAGATCTTCGACTTCCTCGTTCCACGTCTCGATGAGAAGGGCGCGATCGAAGTCCTGGCAAAAGGCCTGCCCGCCTCACCCGGTGCCGCAGTCGGCCAGATCGTCTTCACAGCCGCCGAAGCCGTGAAGGTCCACGAAAAAGGCACGTTTAAATCCATCATCCTGGTTCGCGCCGAGACCTCTCCCGAGGACATCGCCGGTATGAACGTAGCCTCCGGCATTCTCACTTCGCGTGGCGGCATGACCTCGCACGCGGCTCTGGTCACCCGCGGCATGGGCAAGTGCTGCGTGGCCGGCGCCGGCGACGTCACCATTGACGACAAGAAAAAGGAAATGCGCGTCAAGGGTAAGATCTTCCGCGAAGGCGACTGGATCTCGCTCGACGGCACCACCGGCCGCGTGATTAACGGCAAGCTGAACACCCTTCCCGTCAATCCCGATAACCCGGATCTGGTTCAGTTCATGGGCTGGGTCGACGAGCGGCGCCGCCTGCGCGTGCTGGCCAACGCTGACATCCCACGCGACGCCAAACAGGCGCAGACCTTCGGCGCCCAGGGCATCGGCCTCTGCCGCACCGAGCATATGTTCTTCGCAGAAGATCGCCTTCCGCACATGCAGGCCATGATTCTTGCGAAAACCGAAGAAGACCGTCGCGCCGCTCTTGCGAAACTGCTCCCGATGCAGCGCGCCGACTTCCAGGGTCTGCTCAAGGTCATGGGCTCCTACCCGGTCGTGATCCGCCTGCTCGATCCGCCGCTGCATGAGTTCCTGCCCAAGCGCGAAAACCTGCTGGTCGAGATCGCAAAGCTCGAAGCCAGCAAGCCGAAGTCGCCGAAGCTGAAGGAACTGCGCAAGGTTCTCGAGCGCGTCGAAGAGCTGCATGAGCTCAATCCCATGCTCGCTCTGCGCGGTTGCCGACTCGGCATCACCTACCCCGAGATCACCGAGATGCAGGCCCACGCCATCTTCGAAGCCGCCGCAGCGGTCAAGAAGTCCGGCCAGGATCCGCACCTCGAGATCATGATCCCGCTCACCACCGGCCCCGAGGAGTTCAAGGCTCAGGCCGCGATCATCCACCAGGTCGCCCATGATGTCTTCATCAAAAAAGGCCTCTCGGTCGAGTACAAAGTCGGGACCATGATCGAGTTGCCGCGCGCCTGCATCGTCGCCGACAAGGTCGCCGCCGAGGCGCAGTTCTTCAGCTTTGGCACCAACGACCTCACGCAGACGACGTTCGGGATCTCCCGCGACGACTGCAACAAGTTCCTGCCGGCCTACCTCCAGCAGGGCATCTTTAAACAGGACCCGTTCGCCGTCCTCGATCAGGAGGGCGTTGGCACACTCATCAAGATGGCGGCCAACAAAGGCCGCTCCGCGCGCCGCGATCTTGAAATCGGCATCTGCGGCGAACATGGCGGCGAGCCCGAATCGGTGAAGTTCTGCCACCGCGCCGGACTCGACTACGTCTCCTGCTCGCCTTACCGGCTGCTCACCGCGCGTCTCGCCGCCGCGCAGGCAGCCATCGAAGAGCAG
>DASZYN010000674.1:0-2251 GCA_035545435.1 Acidobacteriaceae bacterium
CGGCGAAGCAGTGCCTCCAGAGTAACCCCCGGATGATCCCGGACCGCGGGCCGTTCAAGGAACGAATGCTTGAGCTCCAGCGGGGCCTGGTCGTCAAAATCCTGGTCGAAGTCGCCCAGAGCGATTGGCACTGGACCGAAAACGAGTATGGGCTGGCGCGAGAACTGTTCGAGCACTGCTGGGGCAGGCGGCTCAACCGCGCGGAGTTGAAAGAGGCCCTGAAAGAAGTCTGCAGCCGTGCCAGCGAGATCAGTTGGGCCAGTCTCTTTCGTCCTTTTGCCGAGTTTCCCGTGCTCCGCAAGCGAATCGGCGAACTGGAGACGATTGTGCTCCGCATCGGCAACCTGGTGGCCAAGATCGACGGTGTCTGGCAAATAACTCTGGCGCGCTGGCTGCGCAAGCTGTAGAACATGGGGAAGGAGTGTTCTGTGTTCTTTCGGCAGAATGGAGCGAGCCATGGATTCGAGTTCTTCGAGGGTGGATCGTGCGGCCTTGCGAGAGCGGTTGTTGGCGGAGTTCTTACGGACGGTGGACGACGTGGCCGACGCGGTGGATCAAGCGCCGGCAGGTCGCATAATCCGGGATAGTGAAGAGCCCGCCCGGATCGCCTTGGATCGCTTTCGGGCAAAGGTGTACGAGGCCGTCCTGCAGGCCAAGGTGGATACGGCGGAAGCCGCTTTTCCCCCCTCCGACCAGCGCGGCCACGGGAAAACCGTTGCGCCATAAGGGGCGGCAGCCGTACAGCCTGCTCACGGTCAACGGACGCGTCCATTTATGGCGCATCCGGTGGCACGATTCGCAGGAAGGTAGCCAAACCCCGACCGATGCATTGCTGGATGCGGCGGAACGAGCCCTTAGCGAGGGCGTTCGCGAGATGGCCTGCCGACTTAACCGTGGCGCCACCAGTTTCCAGCACACAGCAGACAATCTCGCGCGTGCCGCGCACTTGGAGGTTAGTAAGGAAACGCTGCGTCAACTCATTGAACAAGAGGGCCGGGCTGTCCTGCAGGCTCATCGTCGTGGTGAATTGGCCTCCGACTGGCAAGCCTCGGATTGCCGCACGGAATCGGGCACCACGCGTGTCTACTTGGGAGCCGATGGCGTCATGGTGCCGCTGATCACAGACGGAGAGAAAAAGAAGCGTCGTGAAAAGGTGCGTCAGAAGCGGCAAAGGAGCGGCCGCCGATGCCGCCCCTTACCGCCTCGCAAGGAAGGCGCTGACCAGCAATACAAAGAGTTCAAAGTGGTAACGTTCTACGACGAAAACCAAGAACATCGCTACGTGAATGCCACCAGCGGCGACCACTCGGTCGCCGGTCGCATGATGCAACGCATGGCCCTTCAGATCGACCTGAAAAAAGCGGAGGAAAAGATCGGCAACGTGGATGGCTCTCCCTGGATTCGCAATGAGATTGAGTTTTACGGCCTTGTTGATGCGGTGGGGCTGGACTACTACCACCTTCGCGACAACGTCCAGAAGACACGGCTGGTGGTTTATGGAGAAGACAATCCTGTCGGGCAGGCTTGGAAGAAGGAGATGATGGGACTCTTCTACGAGCAAGGATACGAGGCGGTCTGGGAATCGTTGATCGGCTGGCGTCGTTCACTGCGCGGCGCAAAGAGGCGCGAAGCGGACCGGTTGCTGGGCTATATTGCCCAACGCCGCGACATGATCCGCTACCCTGAATTCCGGCAGCGCGGCTGGCAGATCGGCAGTGGCCCCACCGAGGCCCAATGCAAAACCTCCACCCAGCGTCTCAAAGGCCGCGGCCGAAGATGGGATCGCGCCAACGCCGAAGCACTCATGGCGTTAGATTGCCTAGAAAGCAGTAACGCTTGGCACCTTTATTGGACAACCCTTGATCCCGAAAGAAATTAGCATTGCCAGAATCCCTGGCCAGACACGATCGACGGCAGCATTTGCCCGGAGGAAGCGGATCGGCTCAAGTGGATTCAGTCCGAGTTGCAACGGTGCCTGATCGCCATGCCTGTCGAACCCGACGAAATGCCCGACGTGCTTGAAGAGCTCGAGCTCGATCCGGCGTTCGGCGACGACGGCGAGCCGAGGCTCAAGCCGCCCGACGAACCGCTCGATCCGGCGGCCCGCAAGCGAGAGCTCGACGCCGCCCTGGGCGAACTGGATCGACTTATCGGGTTGGACTGCATCAAGCAGGAGGTCAAGGAGCTGACCAACTTCCTGAAGGTGCAGAGCGAGCGTGTTCGACGTGGCCTGCCGCAGACGAAGGTCAGC
>DASZYN010000675.1:0-25184 GCA_035545435.1 Acidobacteriaceae bacterium
GGCCGCGCACCCTCTCTGTCGATCGAGATCACCAAGGAATGTCCGCTGCGATGTCCCGGTTGCTACGCGTTCGACGCGGCACACCTGGGGGGCGCGACGGAACTGAGGGAGCTTTCCGATTTCCGTGGCGATGAACTCGTCAGCAGGATTCTTGCGCTGGTGGATGAGCGCCGCCCTCTGCATGTTTCCCTGGTAGGAGGCGATCCGTTGGTTCGGTACAGAGAACTGGAGCAGATCCTGCCGCAACTGGAGCGAAGGGGGATTCACACCCAGGTCGTGACCAGCGCTTTCCGCGAGATTCCTGCAAGCTGGCAGCAGTACCGAAAACTGAACGTCGTGGTATCGATCGATGGGCTACAGCCGGAGCACGATGCCCGGCGAAAGCCGGCGACCTACGACCGCATTTTGAAGAATATCGCCGGGGCTCGGGTATCAGTCCATTGCACGATTACGGCGCAGATAGCCGGTCGGGAGGGATATCTGGAGGACTTCATGGAGTTCTGGAGTGCGCGGCACGAGGTCGTGCGGGTGTGGTTCAGTCTGTTCACACCCCAGCGCGGAGCCGATCACGAGGAGATCCTGACGCCGGCACAGCGCGCGGCGACGATCGCGGAACTGGGACGGTTACGAAAAAAATACGCCGTTTTGGACCTGCCGGAAGAGGTGTTAAAGGAAATGCAGTCCCCGCCGAAGAGGCCGGAAGAGTGTGTTTTTGCCCGTACAACCGAAACGGTTTCGGCAGATCTGCAGACGCGGATCTCGCCGTGCCAGTTTGGCGGCGATCCGGACTGCGCTCAGTGTGGATGTGTGGCATCAATGGGGCTGGCCGCGGTAGGGCACCATCGAGTTCTGGGGCCATTGACCGCCGGGCATTTGTTCAGGGTTTCGGATCGTCTGGGCAAGACCCTCAGGGCGTTTCGGGACCAACAAGTGAGACGGCCAGCACAGACAGAACCGCCACCTTTCAATATCCTTCCATCCTGATCAACGAAGGCGGCTACAGATGTCCAATTACCGGATCCAGAGTATGACGAACGCAAAATCCCGGAACGAACTTGAATTGAGGCGGGAACTGGTTCGATTCGGCCGCTCGCTGTACCGCCTGGGGTACATGCCCGCGACTTCCGGGAATTTGTCCGTGCGCCTGGATGAGAATCGGCTGCTGGTGACCCCCACCGGCGCGAGCAAGTTTTTGCTGCGCGGGGAGGACATGGTTATCGTCGATCTGGACGGGCGGCAGATGGAGGGTGGTCGCCGGGCAACAAGCGAACTCGGCATGCATCTGGCGTTCTATCGCGAACGGGACGATGTACAGGCGGTCATCCACGCACATCCACCTGTGGCAACCGCCTTTGCTTGTGCCGGATGGGCGCTGGATGAACTGATTTGCCAGGAAGCAGCGATGACGCTGGGCCCCGTGCCGCTTGCGCGGTATGCGACGACGGGGACGAACGAGGTGGCGGATAGTCTGAGACCGCTGATTCCGGCCTACGACACAATTCTGCTGGCCAATCACGGAGCCGTGGCCTGCGGGGCCACGATTCTGAGCGCGTTCCAGAAGATGGAGACGCTGGAGCATGTCGCGCAAATCCGGCTGGTGACTCAGCAACTCGGCGGGTACAACACGCTCGAACAGGAGCAGGAGCGGCAATTGTGTCTCGCGCGCGAACGGTATCTGCAAAACACGATCTGAAATAGGACGAAATAAGCGAGAGGCGACTTTCAGGCCAACGGTGGCCGAGTAACGCAACAGAAAGTCCCGAGGAACGTAGAGTTCCCGCAGCCCTCACCCTACTGCGGGTGCATGAACTGATCCACGTTGCTCTGGTCGACGAGCGTAGATCCGGTATCGATGAAGGCGGGAATAGGCGCGGACGGATCCACAGAGTAATTCTTTGTGAGCGATGGCAGCGGGTTGTGGTAAAGCTCGTCGAGCATCTTCACGCCGAAATAGGCCATCGTGAAAGGCTTCTGCGCGATCGTGGCGGCGATAAAGCCCTGCTTTACCGCTTCGAGCGTGTCGGTATTAAGATCCATGGCGATCACAACACGATCCTTCGCGTTGTTGCGGCGCAGCACTTCACCCACTTCGGGGCCCGCGGAAGCTTCAAGGCAGACAAATGCGTCGACGCGGTCCTTGCCGGTGAGGGGCAGGGCATGCTGCGTGTAGTCAAAGGCCGTCGTGCTCACGCCTTTGATATCGACAACTTCTTTGATGTGGATGTTCGGAGAATCTGCCAGGACATCTTTGTAGCCATTGAGCCTGTCGTCCAGGTTAGGCTGTCCGGGATTGGTGAAGAAGACGACATTACCTTTACCGCCGAGCTTCTGGACAAGGGCATGACCACCGAGTCGGCCGGCCTGACGGTTGTTGGTGCCAATGAAGTAGAGGCGCTTGCTGCTCGGCGCGTCGGAGTCGACCGTGATCACGGGAATGCCGGCGTTGATGGCTGCGTCGATCTCCGGCTGCATGACCTTTTCATCGGCCACCGAAACAAGAATGCCGTTGGGCTTCAGTGCGACGACGGAGCGGAACTCAGCAGCTTCATCCTGAGGATCGAATCCCTGAGGGCCGCGCATGTCAGCATGCACGTCGTACTCTCGGGCAATTTTGTCGAGGGCGGCAGAGGCGGATTGCCAGTAAGCCAGCTTTGTGTTGGCTGTAACGAGGTAGAAATGTTCGGCACTGCTGTGACGTTTACATCCGGTAATTGACGCGGCAGAAACGACGAGCATGACGAGCAGAAGAAGTCGATAGGTCAGCTTCATGATTGCACCTCCAGCGCCTCGTGCGAGTTTTGGCGTGAGCAGTGCCCGGTGGGAAACTGCTCGCCGGTGTGGCACAGGACAGAGCAGTTTACTCTCTTCGGAAAGAAGTTCGTTCGCAAAGCGGGATGCCGCGGAAACGGAAGCGAAACGATCCGATATCAGGAGCATCGTTCTTCCGAACTGGCGACGAGTCACGTAGGCTGGTAGGCGGCTGGTCGAAAAAGGCCGTTTTGAGGTCGAACCGGGCGCCGGACTTTCTTCTGGGACGGTGTGGTGGCGCGCCTCAAGCTGGACTGAGGCAGACGGGGTTGGCTGCACAAACACTGGCAGATGACAGGTTCGAGGCAACGCGGGATCGGTCGGCACGCATCACAGCACTGCGCGGTGCCTCGTCCGACTCCTCTGGGGCGAAACCGCCTGGATACATTTCGCGGGCCTGACCTGAATCTGGCACCCGCAACGGGATCGACGCACGCCTTGGCCGGCTTTCCGAAGCTAAACCGAGTCTTTGGTTTGACGGCAGGAGTGCCGGCACCGGAAGGCGCGGGCGCAAACGGAACCGTTCTTTTCTCCTTTCGCAAAATGCGCCGAAGGGTCGGATGGCTGGGGGGCGTTGTCGCCTTACTGATGCTCACGGCGCAGGTGGGACATGGACAGAAGTCGTTCCGCGATGACGTGCAGGCTGCTTATTTGTACAACTTCGGGAAATTCGTACGCTGGCCGCAGTCGGCGGATCGTGGGCCCATGCTCGTTTGTATTGCGGGACGCGATCCGATCGGGCAGGCGGTGGCAAAGTTGGTTGCGGGAGAAGAGATTGACGGGCGCCGCGTCGAGGAGCGGGATCTGGATAGCCCGGAGGACGAAGGAGCGTGTTCGATTCTCTTTGTGGGACTGGGCGAGCATGCGCGGGAAGACAGCTTCCTTATGCGAGCGGAAGGCAAGCCGATTCTGACCGTAGGAGATGGGCCCGACTTTCTCGCACGGGGCGGCATGATCCAGTTCATCCTGGTGGGGGATCATGTTCGTTTCGCCGTCAATCTTGAGGCGATCAATCGGCATCGGATTGCCGTTAGTTCGGAACTTCTCAAGGTAGCGGTGAAAGTGACGGGAAATCCGGGACCAGGAGGGGTGAAATGAGATCTGCCACTCGTTCCATCTCCCGGAAGCTGATGTGGATGAACATCATGGTCAGCGCGATCGTGCTGGTGCTGGCCGTGCTGGCGTTCTTCCTTTATGACGTGATTTCTTTCCGTCAGAACCTCATCCGTGACCTCAGGACAGCCGCGCAGATTGTGGGCGCTAACAGCATTACCGCCTTAATGTTCGATGATCAGCAGAGCGCTGCAACCACGCTGGAGGCGTTGCGTAATTCCCCGGATGTAGTGGCCGCAACGCTGGTAACAAATGATGGAGCCACCTTCGCCGAATACCAGCGTGCGACGAATGTGCCGGCGCCGACAGCGATGCCCCTGGCGGCGGGGAAGATCGATCAGGAATGGGTGAATGGTAGTGGAGTCTTACTCGCCCACCGGATCATTTTTCAGGGAAAACCGGTTGGCACGGTGTACATTGCGGCGCAGTTGACCGAAACCGGGAAGAGGGCGCGGCAGTATCTGGCCATTGCGTTTGCGGTGCTTCTCATCTGCATGGCCGCCGGAGTTCTCATCAGCACAACGGCGCGACGGCTGGTCGCGCGGCCCATGGTGGCTCTGGCGGAGACAGCGCGCCGTGTCTCGCGCGAGCGCGACTACTCCGTCCGGGCCGAGCCGCAGATGGACGGAGACGAAGTGGCAGTGCTGGTGGAAGCATTCAACGAGATGCTGGTGCAGATCCAGGAGAGGGACACGGCCCTCAACCACGCCCGGGGAGAACTGGAACTGCGCGTCGAGGAACGGACCGCCGCACTCCGTGCGGCAAACCGTGAACTCGAAGCGTTTTCGTATATGGTGGCGCACGACCTGCGTGGGCCGCTCGATGCGGTCCAGGGCATGATCTACCTTCTGGAGACCTCCACTCGTGAGAAGCAGCAGGGAGACGGGGAGATCTTTGAACAGATGCGGCAGGTCACTCATGGGATGACGTCGCTGATTGACGATCTTCTCCATTTGTCACGGGCGAGCACCGCCCCCCTGAAGAAGGAGCTGGTGGATCTCACGAGTGTTGTGGCCCGGATAGGAGAGGACCTGAAGCGGGGCGACCCGACACGGCGTGTCGAATTCATGATTGCGCATGTCCCGCCTGTACAAGCTGATGAGGGGCTGATGCGTGTGGCTCTGGACAATCTGATTCGCAACTCGTGGAAGTACAGTTCACACCATGAGACCGCGTGCATCGAATTCGGAGCCATCAATCGTCGCGGAGAGACGCTGTACTACGTAAGGGACGATGGCGCAGGATTCGACCCGAAGCAGAGTGATGAGTTGTTCCAGCCCTTCCACCGCCTTCACAATCGAAATGAGTTTCCAGGAACAGGCATCGGTCTGGCGACGGTTCAGCGGATTCTGGCGCGTCATGGTGGGCGGATCTGGGCCGAGGGCGCTGTCGAGAAAGGTGCAACGTTTTGGTTCACACTCCGTGGCACCGGCGCAGCGGGTTGAGACGCGGCGCGGGTCTCCCAACGCCGAAGTCGCCCAACCCCGCATTTCCACTTCAAAGGCAGCAAAACGATCAGGCGTAGTGAGCACGAGGCCGGTAAGCTGAGAATCTTCTAATCTTTGTGCCTCATTCTGGGGCATCTGCGCGCACCAGCCCAGGCTGCGATGCCGCTTGCAACAGACGACAAACTTCGAACCAACGGACCTCCGGCAGGAGGTGTGCCGACGGGCTCGGCTCCGGTCACCGGAGACACTGAGGGGGACAGGTCTGCCCCCGTGGGTCCGGCCGCTGCCGCCGCCGGGGATACCGGGCTGGCGGTGCGGGAAACAGTGGCAAACGACCCAATGCCGGATGGTCAGGATAGGGACATTCGCTTGGAGCGGCTCCCGATGCAGGTGGACGTGTTGGTCAAGGTCCGATCCTTTCGCGTTCAGGATTTGCTCTCGATGCAAAAGGGGACCGTGGTGGAGACATTGCAGGAGCACACCCAGGATGTGCCCGTGCGCTGCGGCGGGGCTCTGCTGCTCTGGTCGGAATTTGAAGTCCTGGATCAAAGGCTTGCGGTACGCGTGACTCGGCTGGCTTAGAAGACGTGCGCCAGGGATGAGAGGCAGGTTGTGGAAATTGTGCGACTAGCGGAAGAACCACGCGGGCGAGCGAAGAGGAGCCCGGGCATGGTGCTGAATCCGGTCTTCGATGGCAGCACGCCGATGCCGCGCTACAGCTGGACAATGCGCCTGGGATTATGGCTGCGCAAGCTGATGAGTTTGCCAACGGCCGGGGAGTTGCCAATTCGCCTGGAAGGACGGCTGAGCCTCGGACCGAAAAAGTCCCTGGTACTGGTAAATTGTCGCGGCAAGAGCGTGCTGTTGGCGCTCGGCAGCGAGGTGATCACACCGATTATGGAAGTCCCTGCGCATCGTCGGCGGAAACGGGAGCCGGCACAGTGAACCCCATGTTCCTGGCCGCCGCGAAGGCCACGCCCGCCTTACCGGGTCTGGACTTGTCAGGCTCTTTGGGAAATAACAATTCGATTCCGTGGACGATCGTCTTTGCGCTGACCCTGCTGACCCTGCTGCCGGCAATCCTGCTGTCGATAACGCCGATGGTGCGGCTGCTGATCGTGTTCCATTTTTTACGCCAGGCGCTGGGGACGCAGACCGCGCCCTCCAATCAGGTGCTGCTGGGACTCGGACTGATGATGACCTGGTTTCTGATGCAGCCCGTGCTGGTCCAGGTGGATCAGCAGGCTGTGGAGCCCTATCGCGCCGGGCAGATCTCCGGATGGGATGCGATCGTGCGCGGATCCGGGCCACCCAAAGCCTTCATGCTGCGCTACGCGCGCGAGAAGGACCTGGCGCTGTTCGCTTCTGCGTCGATGACGTCGCGGCCGGCGAAGCCGGAAGATCTGCCGATTCGCGTCGTGGTGCCGGCGTACATCCTGAGCGAGTTGAAGGCCGGGTTTGAGATTGGGGCGGTGCTGTTCCTGCCGTTCCTGCTGGTGGATATGGTGGTGGCCTCGATTACGACGTCGATCGGCATGTATCAGCTGCCCCCCGTGGTGATCTCAACGCCGCTGAAAATTCTGCTTTTCGTCATGGTCGATGGCTGGAATCTGCTCGCCGGATCGCTCCTCAGGAGCTTCTGACGTGGGAATTGGCCGCGGGTGCGGAGGACAAGACGATGGAAGGCGAACAGGGCCGCGCATCGGTGCGAGGGAGATGACATGGGACCGGATCAGGCGGGGGAACTGATGCGGCATCTGCTGCGAGAAGCGTTGATTCTGAGCGCGCCGGTGTTGCTCGCTGCCTGCGTCACGAGTCTTCTGATCAGTCTGCTGCAGACCCTGACTTCCCTGCAGGATCAGACCATTTCGACGGTGCCACGGCTGTTGTTGGTGGTGGTGCTGCTGCTGGCGGCTCTGCCCTGGTACCTGGGGCGGCTGATGAGCTATACGACGGGCCTCTTTTCCGACTTTCATCGCTTTATCGGGCAGGGATGACCGATGCCGGCACTCGGGCCAGAAGGGAACTGGAAGCAGGCGCTGGAGGCGATGACGCTGGTTCTGGTGCGCATCGGCGGTCTGATGGTCTTCGCGCCTGTTTTTTCTTCGACTGCGATCCCGC
Source organism: Acidobacteriaceae bacterium (assembly GCA_035545435.1). Taxonomy (GTDB): domain Bacteria; phylum Acidobacteriota; class Terriglobia; order Terriglobales; family Acidobacteriaceae; genus Palsa-343. The sequence continues at coordinate 7,491 of DASZYN010000675.1, forward strand.
CGCGGGTCAAAGCCGGGTTCGTGCTGGCGGTGTCTTTTTTGATCGCCCCGATCGTCGCCGGTTTTCCTGGCGCACACGCCGAGCTGGGAATTGTGCCCGTGCTCGGAGAACTCAGCGTGGGGCTGATCTTCGGCCTTACGCTTTCGCTGCTGTTTGAGGCGCTGGAGTTCACCGGGCAGGTCCTGGGGTTCCAGTTCAGTTTTTCGCTGGTAAACGCGATGGATCCGAACTCACCCGTGTCGACCCCGCTGCTGGGACAGCTGTTTGGGTTGCTGGGCACGCTGGTGGTGCTGGGCGCCGGGCTGCACCGCACCGTGCTTGAAGCGCTGTTTCGGACCTTTGCCACTGCGCCGGTGGGAACGGTGACGCTCGATCCGAGAGCGGGCAGCGCGCTGGTGATGATGGCAGGCGGCATTTTCGCAGCGGCGCTGCAACTCTCGGCCCCGGTGATGGCCGCGACGCTGCTGGCGGAGATGGCCGTGGCTCTGGCCGGAAAGCTGGCGCCGCAGCTGCCGGTGATGGTGATGGATGTGCCGCTGAAAACGCTGCTCGGCTACGGTGTGCTGATCGGATCCCTGGCCCTTTGGCCGCACTGGATCGAAGCGCATTTTGCAACGCTGCTTGATGCTGCCGGGCGCCTGCTGGCCCGATCGGCGGGGAAAACCTAGCCATGGCAGGAGACCGCACCGAACAGGCGACTCCACGGCAGCGGCAGAAGGCCGCCGAGAAGGGGGATCGTGTACACAGCCGCGACTTGATGATGGCGGCATCCATGCTGGCGGCGGTCTATACCCTGGGCGGCGTTGCACCAAAGTGGGTCGCCCGCTGGGGCGGCGTCTATCAGGGACTGCTGAACCTTGGGCAGCCGGCGCTCTGGGAACGAACGTCTCCCCCGGAGATTGCCCTGGCGATCCGCGACATTTTTATGAAGGCGCTGGGACCGGTGGGCCTTCTTTTTGTCGTTGCGCTGGCCGCGGCACTGGGAACCGGGATCGCGCAGGGCGGTGGCTGGGCGATCAACTTTGAAGCGCTGGCCCTGAAGCCGGAGCGGATCAATCCCGTCGAAAACGCGAAGAATGTTTTCTCGCTGCGCAGCGCAGTTCGTCTTGGCAAGTCACTGGTGCCTGTGGTCGCGCTGGGATTTTTTGCCGTGCATGCAATCGAAGCACAAACTGCGATTCCGCCCATGAGCGTGGCGCAATATCCGGATCTGTTCGCGGAAATGTACAACCTCCTGGTCGAGGGATCCTGGATTTTCCTCGCGTGGGCGGGAGTCGACTACCTGATGGAGTGGCGCACCCGGGAAGGCCGGCTGCGCATGTCGAAGCAGGACGTGCGCGACGAATACCGGGAGATGGAGGGCAGTCCGCAAGTGAAAGCTCGCATTCGCGGTCTGCGCCGTCAGATGCGGCGAAGGCAGCTCAAGGCGGACATCTCGCGGGCTTCGGTGGTGGTGACCAATCCGACGCACTACGCCGTAGCGCTGAGCTTTGATTTCGCGACCATGGAGCCGCCGCGTGTGCTGGCGAAAGGCCGTGATCTGCTGGCGGCTCAGATTCGTGAAGAAGCGCAGTGGGCGGGGGTTCCGATCGTCGAGAACCCGCCGCTGGCGCGCTCGCTCTATCGCCAGGTCGAACCGGGCCAGGCGATTCCGTTCGAACTGTACGCGACCGTGGCTGCGATTTTGGCCTGGCTCTATCGGCGTGAAGTCGAAGAACGCGTACGGAGGGAACGAGCTGAAGCGGCGGCGCGAGGACAGGGCAACAGCAACGGTCCAGGAAGGACAACGCGATGAGTGCAGCGATTCCCTTAGCCATCACCGTGCCGGAAGGCCCTGTCAAAACGCTGCGCACGCTGGTCTTGCCGGTGGCGGCGATCAGCGTACTGTTTGTGATGATTGTGCCGGTTCCCGCCTTCCTCATGGACATGCTGCTTGCTTGTTCGATGGCGGCTTCAATCCTGGTCTTCCTCTCCGCCGTGCAGCTGCGTCGAGCCGTGGACTTTTCGGTCTTCCCTACGCTGCTGCTGTTGCTGACGCTGTTTCGCCTTTCGTTGAATATCGCATCGAGCCGGCGCATCCTGCTGCACGGCAACGAAGGTACGACGGCCGCCGGGCAAGTGATCGAGGCCTTCGGGCAATTCGTCGTGGGTGGAAATTACGTGGTGGGGTTCGTGCTGTTTCTGGCCCTGATCGCGATCCAGTTCCTGGTCGTGAGCCATGGTGCGGTCCGCACGGCCGAGGTGACGGCGAGGTTCACCCTCGATGCGCTGCCCGGCAAACAGATGGCAATCGACGCCGACATGAATGCAGGCCTGATCGATGAAGCCACGGCACGCAAACGGCGGCAGGCGATCGCCCAGGAGGCGGAGTTCTATGGTGCGATGGATGGGGCAGCGCGCTTTAACCAGCGAGACGCTCTGGCCACAATCCTGATCACGGCGATCAACATCGTGGCCGGACTGCTGATTGGGACGCTGCAGCAGGGCATCGACCTGAGCGAAGCCGTCCGGACATACACCATCCTGACCGTGGGAGATGGCCTGGTCACGATGATCCCCTCTCTGCTGGTGTCGGTCGCCGGTGGCATGGTGCTGACCCGTGCCTCCTCGGCCGGGCAACTGACGGCCGAACTGGGAATGCAACTCCTCGGGAAAGGAACGACCCTCTACGTCGCCAGCGGTGTCCTGGGCACTCTGTGTCTCATCCCCGGGCTGCCGAAGCTGGCTTTTCTGGTACCAGCCGCCATCCTTGGCTACATGGGCAAGCGGGCGGCGAAGCAGGAAGCTCCGTCTGTTGAGGTCGAGGGCGCGAAAAAGGCTGTCGAGAAGCAGGAAAATCTGGCGCCTTCTTTGCGCCTCGATGATCTTAGCCTCGAGATCGGGTTCCAGCTGATTCCGCTGGTGGACGAGAAGCAGGGTGGTCAGATGCTGGGTCGAGTGAAGACCCTGCGACGCCACCTGGCGCAGGAACTTGGTTTTCTGATTCCGCCTGTGCATATCTCCGACAACCTGCGTCTGAAAGCGCGCGAATACGTGGTTTCACTGCGCGGGATGGAAATTGGGCGCTGGCAGACGGAAGGGAACTGCCTGCTGGCGGTCTCGACCGAGGCCCGTCCACGCCCGCTTCCGGGGAAGGAGACACGGGAGCCCGCCTACGGCGCGCCGGCCCGCTGGATCCAGCCGTCTGTGGAAGAGGAGGCCCTGGCGGCCGGTTACTCGGTCGTCGATCAGGGAACTCTGATCGGGACGCATCTCGCGGAACTGATTCGAAAGCATGCGCACGAACTGCTGGGTCGCGCCGAGACCAAACGTCTGCTGGACTCGTTGAGCGAGAGCCATCCCAAGCTGGTCGAAGAACTGGTGCCCAAAGTTCTCTCGCTCGGCGAAGTACAAAAAGTGTTACAGCAGTTGCTCCGCGAACGGGTTTCGATTCGCGATCTGGGCACCATTCTCGAGGCGCTGGTGGAAGCCGCAGCACAGAATCGCGGTCTTCCGGCGCTGGTCGAGGCGGCGCGCCAGGCGCTGGGACGGAGGCTGACGCAGCCGATGGTCGATGTGGACGGTACGTTGCGGGTCTTTGCCCTCGAACCGGCCCTGGAGGAAGAACTGCTGGCGCTGGTCTCCCCGGACGCCTCGGCACGGCAGTTAACCAGCGGGCCGCCCACGCCTGTCCTGCGCCGCATCACCGATTCTTTGAAATCCCTCATGGGCGCGACGTCCGGTACGGCCCAGCCCGTGCTCCTCTGTGCCAGTCCGGCACGTTACCACCTGCGGCGATGGCTGGAGCCGGTTCTGCCGCGGCTGATGGTGATTGCTCCGGCCGAGATTCCACCGGAAGTGCCGGTTCGGGCGCTGGGTATTGTGCGCCAGGGGGGATGAGATCACGCGATGGACTACGCAGGTCAGACAGCAGAGACGTGGAGAGCGCCGGGACAGACCGGAAAGAACCGGAAGAGGAGCGAGGGCGCAGCGCTGATGCCGGAGGTCCCGCCCCTCAGCGCTGAGGAACGCGAACGAATGATGCTGGAGCATATGCCGGCGGTACGCTGGATGGCTCGCCGGATTCATGAGCGCCTGCCTCAGCATGTGGACCTTGAGGATCTGGTGAGCGCCGGTGTCGTGGGCCTGCTGGACGCCTTTCGCAAATTCGATCCCGCGAAAAAGGTGCAGTTTCGCAGTTACGCGCAGTTCCGGATTCGCGGAGCGATTCTCGACAGTCTGCGGACCCTGGACTGGAGTCCCCGCGATCTGCGTCGCAAAGGAAGAGCGGTTGAAGAGGCGATCCGCCAGATCACGGCCCGGTGCGGCCGCACCCCGACCGAGCCGGAGGTGGCACGGGAGATGGGCCTCGAGCTGGAGGAATACCAGCAGCTGCTGGGCGAGCTCAAGGGCCTCGAAATAGGGACGCTGCATCTGGAACGTTCGGAGGATTCCGGCGAGGAGGAACTGGCCTATATCCCCAATCCTTCGGACGAGGATCCGCTCTTCCGCTGTCTGCGCGGGGAGATGCGGGAGCGGCTGGCGGCCGCCATCGAGCAGCTCCCGGAACGAGAGCGTCTGGTGGTGACGCTCTACTACTACGAGGAGATGACGATGAAGGAGATCGGGCTGGCGCTGAGCGTGGTCGAGTCGCGGGTGTCGCAGATCCATTCCTCAGCAGTGATGCATCTTCGGGCGCGGCTGCAGGACTTCGCAAAGCCCCGGAAATAGAACGGGTGAATCATGGAAAAGGAACTCGGTCAGGAGGAAATCGACGCGCTGTTTCGGGCCGCCCGGGCACGCACCGAGGCCGCCCCGGAGCAGACCCCCCGCAGCCGCGTTTTGCCATGGAGCTTTTCCCGATCCGGGCAAATCTCGAACGAACAGCTGCGCGCTATCAGCATGATCAATGATATTTTCGCCCGGAATCTGACGCATCATTTGGGCGCGTGGTTTCGCAGCCGGGTGCAGGTCAGCCTGGTCTCGGCCGAACAGATTCCTTTCAGTGAGTTCCTGTTGCGGATTCCGGAGCTGGCCTACGTATGCTCGGTGCGTCTGGACCCGCTGCGGGCCACCTCGGTTCTTCAGATGGACCTGACCACCGCGCCGCCGATCATTGACCTGCTGCTGGGGGGCGAGGGACAACCGTGCGAACCGCGTGAGCTGACCGACATCGAGGAGGCGATCCTCTCCGGGGTGGTGGAGGCGATCTGCCGTGAGCTGACCACAGCCTGGCAACCGGTGGGGCTGAGCTTCAGTTTCGAGAAGCGCCAGATGCAGACGCAGACGCCTCGCCTGATTCCGGTGTCAGAGAAAACTCTGTGCCTGAGCTTCGAGCTGCGTCTTGGAGAAACGAGCGGGCTTCTGAATCTCGCGTTTCCCGCTGTAGCCTCGAATACGATTCTCCGCCGTCTGGGGGGAGAAAAATCCCGGCAGCGGCGGCACTCAGAGGAAACACGACGGCGGATGCGGCAGCGGGTCGGGGCCTGCCGGACTGGAACTGCACTCTGGCTGCCTTCGGTGCGCGTTCCCGCCGAAGCCCTGGGTGAATTGCGCCCGGGAACGATCCTGCGATTCGAGCTCCCCGCATCCCGCACAGCCGCTCAGTTTCGCGCCGGCGGCGTGACCCTGTTTTCGGCCGCGCCGGTCGGACAGGCCGACCATCGTGCAGCCCAGTTGCTGACGGCGCCCGAGGTGAAGGGATGAACGATCTCGGTTTCTGGCTGGAGAAGCTGCAGGCGGAGATCGCGAGGGAGCTGGGCCAAACGGTCTCGCTCGATGCGTCAGGAGAAGCTCCCCAGGCGGATCGCTGTCTCGCCGATGCACTCAGCCTGCCGGGAGCCCGTCTGATCCTGGCCGCCGACCGCGACGACATTGGCGCATTTCTGGTGGAAGCAAAGGTGATCGAAGCCGGTCAGGCGGACGCCGAGATGGTACGCGAACTCTGGTCCGGCATCCTGGCCAGCGTGGCTGTCGGCTGCGGAGGGACTGCATCGCCTGTGGGCGCTCCGGAGGACCAGGCTGAGCCCTGGACGCTGCGCCTGGGCGGTGCGACGGTGCGCCTGATGGCGGCTCTGGAGAAATCGAAAGACGTCACTGGCGATGCGCCCCCGCCGCGAGGAACGGGGGAAACAGCGGTTCGGGCCTCCCGCTCGCCGGCAGACGCTTCGCCGGTTGTGAAGCGGTCGGCCGGCAATTTCGATCTGCTGCTCGAGGTCGAACTCGATGCGGCGGTTCGTTTCGGCTCCCGCGAACTCGAACTGAAAGAGCTTCTGGAACTCGGTCCCGGCGACGTGGTCGAACTGGACCGCCAGGTGACCGATCCGGTGGACCTGATTGTCGGGGACCGCATTGTGGCGCGTGGAGAAGTCGTCCTGGTGAACGGCAATTTTGGGCTGCGCGTGACCGAGGTTGCCGAGCCGGTGCGGCGTCTGGAGAGCATCCGATGCCTCTGGTAACAGGTGCCGAAACGCGGGAAAGCCGCGCTGCGCGGCGCGCGGTCGGTGCGTTGGCCGGAACACTATTCCCGCGCTGTGCCAATCCGGAATGTGCCAGCGGGTGGATGCATGTGTGGAGAAACCGCCAGACACCTGTTTTCGAAGGAAAGTGGGTCTGTTCGGCTGCGTGCATGGAGTCGCTGGTGGCCGCTGCCGTCCGCCGGGAGATGGACGGAAGTGACGTGGAGCTGCCCGTGCCGATGCATCGGGTGCCGATGGGGATGATGCTGGTCCGGCAGGGCACGATCACAGTGGATCAACTTCGGGCGGCTCTGGAGGAGCAGCAGCAGGCGAGGCGGGACGGCAGTGAGGCGAGGAAGCTGGGAACGTGGCTGCTCGAAAGCGGCGTGCTCTCCGAGACGGCCCTGACGCGCGCCCTGAGCCTGCAGTGGAATTGCCCGGTGCTCTCTTTGGAAGGATTTCGCCCTGGAGAGATGGCGCCCGCGATGCCGCGATTCCTTGCCGAAGCTTTCGGGGCGCTGCCCGTGCGCACAGCCGGGGAACGGCTTTTGTATCTTGCATTCTCCGGACGGGTCGATCGTTGCCTGACTTATGCTCTTGGACGAATCACCGGACTTCAGGTAGCGGCTGGCATCGCACCGGAATCCGAATTCCGCCCGGCGCTCGAGAAGTACTGTGCTGCCGCCGCGCCGCGGGTACAGTTCGTGGAGACAGCCAACTCCTGGGCTCTGGTGCGGATGATCGCCGAGCGCGTCGAGTCCACACGCGCGGCCGGGGCTCGCCTGGTGCGGGTCCATGACATCTACTGGCTGCGCCTCTGGCGGCGCGCGCCCGACAAAGGTGGTTTGCCCGCGCCGGGAAGGGTCGAAGATCTGCTGGCGACGGTAGGAACCATCGCCCGAAATCGAGATCGCACTTCGGATTACAGAAAAATCTGAGCCCGCCGATAAGAGAAGCCGAGAGGGAAAGCGCGATGTCGGGAACAACCGTGCTGATTGTCGATGATTCCTCGGTTATGCGGAAGATTGTCGAGCGGGCCCTTCGCCAGGCAGGCCTGAATCTGACAAAAGTCGTGGAGGCGGGCAGCGGGCGCGAAGGGCTGGATGCTCTGGCGCGCGAGCAGGTCGATCTGATCGTCTCCGACATCAATATGCCGAATATGGATGGCCTCGAGTTTTTGCGTCAGATCCAGAGCCAGGGCCTGGCTGCGGGGGTCCCTGTGGTGATGATCACAACCGAGAGCGGCGAGGAGCACGTGCGCGAAGCTCTGTCCGCCGGGGCCCAGGGATATATCCGCAAGCCTTTTACCCCGGATCAGGTCAGGGAACGCGTTCTGCCTCTGCTGGTCACAGCCTGATCGCGATGCAAAACGCAATTAACACGCCAGGGAAGGGGACGATGAGCCAGCCAACACCGCTGATCGCAGGCAAAGAGGTGGAAGTCGCGCGACTGGAAGAATATCTGGATCGGGCGACCGATGAGGTTTTCAATACCATGATGGGGGTTCGCTGTGCGCCGACGCCCATCGGGCCGGGAGCCAACCGGGAATCCATCTCGGCTGTCATCGGGCTCGCCGGGGCCCTGAGTGGATCGCTGGTGCTGCAAACCAGCAGCGAAGCGGCGCGGCGCATGGCAGAAAAGATGATGGGGATGGCTCCGGAGGAAGTCGACGAGATGGTGCGCGACGCGGTCGGCGAGGTCTGCAACATGGTCGCCGGAGCATGGAAGGGTTTTGAGTCCTCACTGGCGTCAGGCTGCCTGCTGTCGACCCCAACCGTTGTCGCGGGGAGCAGTTATGAGCTGTTCAACCAGAAGGCTCCGATCCGGATCGAGCGCGGATATATCTTCGAAACGTTGCCCTTTACGGTAACGATCAGCTGCGAGCCTCAGGGATGAGGCGTTCCTAATTTTCGGGTCCGCCTCGCGGTTATTCTCCTGCACCTGCTGCACCGTGGGAGGGGAAGCGCGGTGGACAGCGGGTATTATGCTGCATTCTCCGGGTGGCTGGCGCGTAGCCAGGCCCTCGATCTGGCGGCCGGTAACCTGGCCAACGCCGGAACCGCCGGATACCGGGCGGAACGAGACTACTTCCGTTCGGCAATTCTTGGCCCTGATTCCCTCGGTTCGCAACTGAACACCACGGTGAATGCCTTCGGGATATTAGGGGGCAGCCGTCTGGACTTCGGGCAGGGGGCTTTGACCCCGACCGGCAATCCCCTGGACCTGGCGATTGAGGGGGACGGGTTCTTTGCAATTCAGACCCAGCAGGGCATCCGCTACACACGCGACGGGCAACTGCAAAGGGCGCAGGACGGAACCCTGACGACCCAGGCCGGCGAGCCGCTCCTCGATGGGAAAAAACAACCGATCCGTGTACCGGCCGGATCGATCGCCGTTGGCTCCGACGGAGCGGTCTCAGTCAACGGTGCGATCGCCGGCAAGCTGGCACTCTTCACGTTTTCTACCCCCCAGGATCTGGCGGCGGAGGGGGCCAATCGCTATGTAGCTGTCTCCGGCGCCCAGCCCTCGGCCGGGAGCGGAGCCATCCATCAGGGAGCCCTGGAGGCTTCCAATCAGGATGTGATTCAGGGCAGCCTGCAACTGGTGCTGATGCAGCGGCAGGCGGAAATGATGGAGAAGGCCGTCTCGATCTTCTCGAACGACCTGGACAAGGCAGCCAGCCAGGACCTGCCGCGTGTCCCGTGAGGCACCGGCATGAGGAGGAACCATGATTCGAGCGTTATACACAGCAGCCAGCGGCATGAGCGCACAGCAGCTGAATCTGGACACGATCGCGAACAATCTGGCGAACTCGTCGACGGTCGGCTTTCGCCAGCGACAGTTGCAGTTCCAGGACATGATCTACCAGAACCTGGTGACGCCGGGAGCCGCGCAGAGCCAGGAAACCGTCTCCGCAGGCCTGCAGATCGGCCTGGGAACAAAGTCGGCGGCGACCGAGATCATCATGAATCAGGGCGACATGAACCAGACCAACAACCCTCTGGACCTCGCCATTCAGGGCACAGGATTCTTCCAGGTGACGCGGCCGGATGGAACGATGGCTTACACCCGTGCGGGGAACTTTTTTCTGAACAATCAGGGAACGCTGGTGGATGCGCAGGGCGACCCGGTGGTGCCGAACATCACCGTTCCGGCCAATGCGACTGCCGTCACCATCACCCAGTACGGCGTCGTCAATGCAACCCTCCCGGGCCAGCAGAACCCCGCCCAGCTTGGGCAGATCCAGCTGGCGACCTTTGTCAATCCCGGAGGCCTCGAAAGCGTGGGCTCCAACCTGTTTACGGCCACCCTCTCCTCGGGTGATCCGGTGCTGGGGAATCCGGGCGGAACCGAAGGGCTGGGCACACTCCAGCAGGGGTACCTCGAAAACTCGAACGTGGACGTGGTGGGAGCCTTCGTGCAAATGGTCCTGGCGCAGCGCGCGTATGAAAGCAATTCGAAGGTGATCCGAGCGGCGGATGACATGTATAGCGAAGTCAACAATATGGCGCGGTGACCGATGGACGGACGGTGGATTCTCGGAGCCTGGTTCCTCCTGGCGCCGCTGGCGCAGGGGGCCTGCAGCAACGCAACGATCGTGCGGGACTGGGGGTTGCATCAAGCCTGGCGAGTGCAGCGGAATTGCGCGCGGCCGGAGCGGCCAGCGGTTTTGGTGGAGGTCCCGTGGACGGACCCGGATCCGATACGGCGCGGTGCTCCTGGCTCAGGTTCGGCTCAGCTGCCACTGATCCGTGCGGGTATGAGAGTGGTGCTGTCCTGGCAGGACAGGAACAGTGCAGGAAGCCTTGTCGGCACGGCTTTGACAACAGGCGGCGCCGGCGAAACGGTCCGAGTCCGCAGCCGGTTCGGCGTGACGGTTCTGCAGGGGGTGGTGCGTGGGCCCGGCTGGGTCGAACTGGAATCCGGAAAGGTCGGCAGGTGATGGAGGACTATCGACAGCGTGCGATGCGCAATGCGGTCATCGCGCTTTCCCTGCTGTTGGGCTGTGTCTCCCTGCCGGCCGCACGTCGCAGGGAGCCACTGATGGGTAACACGACTCCGGATCGGGCGCTCAAGGACTACATCGCACGCGTGCGCGCGGAGAAGGCCGCCGAGGTGCTGACCCCCGGAGCGATCTGGTCCGCCAACGCGCGGCTGAACAATCTGGTGAGCGACGTGAAGGCGGTTCGGGTCCACGATCCCATCGACGTCGTGGTGTCCGAGAGCCTGGCTGCATCGACCGATGGAACGGTGAAAAACCAGCGGGCTTCGAGCGCCAGTTCACAGGTTGCCGCACTGCTGGGCAAGCTGAAAGCCGGCAACGCGCTGAATGATCTGCTGAGTCAGAATTCGGCCTCTTCGCTGAACGCCCAGGGCCAGAGTGTGACGAACTCCAGTATCACGACCAGCCTGGGAGGTGAGGTCGCCGATGTGCTCCCCAATGGGATGCTGGTGATCGAGGTGGTGCGGCAGCTGACGTTTAATCAGCAGACGCAGCTGATCCGCCTGAGGGGCCTGGTGCGGCCGGAAGATGTCAACGCACAGAACCAGGTCATGTCGACCACGATCACCGATATGGAACTCGAGGTGGTCGGCAAAGGCATCGTCAATGACGCCACCTACCGGCAGAATCCGGTAGTGCGTTTTCTCGAACGGCTGATGGTTTTCTAGGGTGGTGGGGACGATGCTTCGAAGCAGGAAGAGCAGAATTCGGACAGGAACCCAGCGAGCGTGCTGTCTCCTGCTCATTGCGATAACGCAGCTGCTTGCGTATGCGGATGAAGGCGCCAAGACGCGACAGGCACGGGTCAAGGACATCGCCTCGGTGGCGGGGGTACGCGATAACCAGTTGGTGGGGTATGGGATCGTCGTAGGTCTGCATGGAACCGGGGACAGTTCGCAGACGGTTTTTCCTCTGCAGATGCTGGAGTCAGCCCTTCAGCGGATGGGAGTGAGTCTGCAGGGCAACGCAAGGGCTTCGATGATGCAGACGCGCAACATGGCGGCGGTTTTTCTTTCCGGAACTCTCCCGCCTTTTTCCCAGCCCGGCACCAAAGTGGATGTGACGATTTCCTCAGCAGGCGATGCAAGGAGCCTCGAAGGTGGCGTTTTGTTACTGGCCCCGCTGTACGGACCGGACGGGCAGATTTACGCGCAGGCTCAGGGCCCTGCGGTGTTGGGCGGCTATGCGGTGACCGCGAACGGGACCAGCAAATCGGTGAATTATCCGACCACAGCGAGGATCCCGTCCGGTGCCATTGTGGAGAGAGGCGTCGCGCTCGATCTGTCGCAGATGAGGGAGCTGTCGTTGTTTCTGAATGACGCAGATTTTCACACAGCCGAGGCAGTGTCGGCGGATATCAATCGAGAGTTAGGCCGGGCGGTGGCGCATGCGGTCGACAGTCGGCGCATCGAACTCCGGCCGGAGGGCAGAGAGGATATCCCATCTCTTCTGGCGCGGGTGGAAGAGGTTGAGGTCGAGGTTTTTCCGCGAGCGAAAGTGGTCGTGAACGAACGCACCGGAACCGTGGTCATCGGAGGCAACGTGACGCTGCAACCGGTCACCATCCTGCACGGAGGTTTGGTGGTCAATGTCGTCAGCCATTTCGAGATCTCCCAGCCAGGGCCGCTGGCTCAGGGGAACACGCAGGTGGTTCAGCAGACGACCGTGCAGGCCCAGGACAAACCAGCCAATCGGATCGAGCTAAGAGAGGGAGCGACCGTAGACGATCTGGTCAGGAATCTGCAGCAGATCGGTGCAACGGCGCGCGATATCGTCTCGATTCTGCAGGCGATGAAAGAAGCCGGGGCACTCGAAGCCGAGTTGGAGGTCTTGTGATGATCCTGGCCAGCCATATTGCGGGAGCCGGAGCAGCAGTGTCCGTTGGGGTGGACTCGAGACTGAAACCGGCGGCACATGAATTCGAGGCCTGCCTGATTAAGGAATTTCTGAAACCGCTACAACAGGATGCGCTCTATGCAAAAAAAGGAGACAACGGCGGCGACGATGACAGCGGCAATGCCCTCCTGAGTTTCGGATCCGAGGCGCTGGCGCGTTCAATCTCCGAGCGCGGTGGTTTCGGGATAGCAGCGAAGATAATCGAACACCTTGGACCTGGAAAGGACAAGGCCGGCGCCGGTGCATTCTCAGAAACGCGCCGATTCAATGAAAATCTTCCTCAAGGTACGCGAAGATCGGCCGATGAAGGGAAATGAAGGAGACCAACATGAACGTACAGAACGACCTTCAGGGATTGCAGCAGCTGTTTTCGAGCCAGGAAGTACCGCAAACGTCCGGCAAGACCGGGACGGTGGAGCCGGCAGGAACAAAAGCGGGGGGCGCTGACCAGGCGACTTTGAGCTCGGCCGGTAGTTTGGCTTCGGGAGCACCCCTGGACTCTGATGTGCGCATGGAGAAGGTGGCTGCCATCCAGCAGGCGGTGGTCAGTGGCACGTACAACGTGCCTGCGACGGAAGTCGCGGGAAAGATGATCGACCATATGCTGGGGAAGCAATAGAACCAGGCGACGTGGCCTGCGTTGATGTGCCGTGCAGGCTGAGGGTGCGAAGCACGGGACACCCAGGGGGGAGCCAATGGAAACAACAGCGCAAGCCTCGGCCGTTGAATTACTGAACGCCGGTATTCATGCGCTGACCCATGCCGACGCCGCTCGGCTCGAGGAATTGGGCGACGCCGCATCTGGCTGTCCGCGAACAGAAATAGCGGACCAACAGCGACTCGCGCAGGAGCGGCTGCAGATTTTGGGGGCTCTGATTACCCTCACCCGGCGCAACCTGCGGCTGTTCCTCAGCGTCAGCCGATGTCGCGTTTTGGCCGATTGAAGCCAAAAGATCCGAGCCGCGGGCCATCACGGTAAGCCCGGGCGACTCGGAGAATTGAGGGCGGATGGCGACCGTTAGTACAGCGTTCAACATTGCGAAGGGCGCACTCGATGCGGACCAGGCAGCGCTCAACATCATTGCGAACAACACAGCCAACGTGAACACTCCGGGCTATACGCAGCAGAGACCGGTCTGGGTAGAAAGCGATTCAACTTCGCTCAGCGGCGCCAGCTATGGTACAGGCGTGCAAATGACCGGACCGCAGTCGCAGCGCGATCGGGTTCTGTTGCAGGCACTGCGTCAGCAGACCCAGGATGAGAGCGCCTCGGCAGCGCGACTGAATGCGCTCAATCAGATTCAGGCATTGTTTGCGGGAGCGACGAGCGCAGATTCGGCCGCCAGCAGTGGTATTGGAAGGGACTTGTCCGGCTTCTTCAGCTCGCTGTCCTCTTTGGAGGGGAACCCCGCGGATGTTGCGTCGCGCCAGAACGTGCTGAGCGCAGCCACCAGCCTGGCTCAGGACCTGAACGGCGCTGCAGCCCAGCTTGAGACGCAGCGGCGCGCGCTCGACGGGGAGACTGGAAGCGCGATCGAACAGGCCAACACGCTGTTGAAGAATCTCGCGCAACTAAACCTGCAAATACAGTCCACCAGCCCGAATCAGGATGCGGGGACGCTGGAGGATCAGCGGCAGCAGGATCTCACCCAGCTCGCCCAGCTGATCGGCATTCGTACAGTGACCACGGAAAACAACGGGCTGACAGTGACCACGATGGATGGATCGCTGCTGGTTTCTCAGGGCCAGGTTCACTCCATCATCAGCGGCCAGAGCGGCGGGGTTACGCATTACTTCGACAGCCAGGGAGCCGATATCACGTCGGATCTGAGCACGGGAGGAGGACAGCTGGGAGGCCTGCTGGCTGCCCGGGATCAGGATATCCCGCAGGTCGAAGGCGCATTGGATGTCCTGGCCTATTCACTGGCGACGCAAATGAACCAGCTGAACGAGCAGGGCTCGGATCTGAACGGGAATCGTGGCGGGGCCATTTTCAGCCTGCCAGCCGGGGTATCCGCGGCCAACCCAGCCGGTTCCGCAGCACAAATTGTTGTCGTGATGACCGATCCGATTCAGATCGCCGCAGCGGCCCTGGGCGGCGGTTCTCTGGATAACGCCAATGCAATCGTGATGGCGAAACAGCAGAATGCAGGCATCATCAACGGGATTTCACCGACGGCCTGGTTTTCTGACATAGTGACCAGCCTCGGCAGTCTCACCTCGGAAGTCTCAACGGACAACACCGCGCAGCAGGCGGGACTGACGCAGTTGAACGACCAGATTGGAGCAATTTCCGGGGTGAACCTCAACGATGAAGCGGCGGCTCTGGAACAGTTGGAGCAGGCCTACCAGGCAGCCTCAAAACTGTTCACCATACTGGATCAGGTAATGACCGCTGCACTGAATCTTGGCGTGACAACCAGTTACTCATGAGTCAGCGAGACGAGGCCGTCGCGAAGCGGCAGAAGCGAGACAGGAATGAGAGTCAATCCGCTGTACATCAACGATTTAGTCGGCTCGCTGGATGCGACCTCGGCGGCTCAGGCAAGGCTGACGCAGGAACTGGCCAGCGGATCGCGTGTGAATGCGTTGAGTGACGACCCGATTGCGGTTGGCCAGAACGTCGTTCTGACTGCGCAGATCGGTCGCGATGACGCGTTTTCACAGACTGCTTCGTCCATTCAAAGTATGCTCCAGATGACGGACTCGGCACTGAGCACCGTAGTCAGCCAACTGACGTCGGCTGTGTCATTGGCCACACAGGGGAACAATGGGACGCTCAACGCCAGCAACCTTCAGGCCATCGGCAATCAGCTGACGGGAATCCGGGACGAAGTGGTTTCGCTGGCCAACACGACCTATCTCGGCCACTACATTTTCTCGGGCAGCCTGGGAAGCACGGCTCCCTTCGCTCTTAATACCAGTTCCAATCCTGCTGTAGCGAGTTATCAGGGTGATGCTGGCGTTCAGTACCTGGAGACTCCGAACGGGCAACAGATCCAACTCAATCTTCCCGGCAGCCAGGTTTTCTCGGCGGCCGGCGCGGATGTTTTGGGTACATTGAATGCGCTGATCGCCGACTTTTCATCCGGGATAGTGTCGCCAGCGTCCCAGGCAGATGCGCAGTCGCTGAGCACAGCGCTCACCCATGTGACCCAGCAGCGAGTGCTGATTGATAATTCACTGTCGCGGCTGCAGGCGGCGGAGAGCTATAACCAGACTGAGAAGACGCAGTTGATCGCCTCGCAGACGACGTTGTTACAGGCGGATGTTGGCAAGATTGCTACACAATTGAGCACAGCAGAAACCCAGCAGACCGCGCTGATTCAGGTGATTGCAACGCTTGGGAAGCAAAGTCTGTTCGACCAGCTGTAGCCGATTTTCCGTTGCCTGCAGTTTGAACGGCCCGTATCTGGTGCCTCTCGACGTCCTGAGTCAGCGCGATTCAGTTCGATGCCAACGCCGGTTTTTCCAGGAGCGAGGCGGAGCCTCTCAAAGCCCCGCAGTCCCTCACCGGACGCTTCACCTTTTCCGTCGGATCGTCGGAGCGGCCATGGCGCCGTCACGATGGCCAGGAGAAGGCAACCGAAAAGGAAGCTACAGGTGCACGCAGGCAATGGCGAGAATCGTGGCGCGTTCGAGCCGCATCGGGTCGCGTGCGCCGCGCTTCCGGCATAGTTTTGTCGATTGCTTGTGGGCGAGGGGCCGCTCCCTCCTCACCCTGCGCTTATGGCTGGGGCGACAGGGGAACGAACGACATCGGTGCAGAGGCAATTGAGTCGCCGAGTTGCGCTGCGATGCGCAACAGCCGCCGATCATCGTTGCGAGGGGCAATTAGTTGAAGGCCGCAGTCCGGAGAAGGAAGGACGATGGCCGGGTTGCCCCCGAGGCTGGCCGGAGTGGTGAGCCGCAATAGGCGGGCCCGGGTTTCGGCGTGGTCAGCTCCGGCAGATAAGCGGCTGAGAGGCGAGACGGGGGCAAGGAGAAAATCAAATTCTTCGAACAGGCGGTTGTGCTGCCGCCGAAACTCCAACAGCCGCGCGTGCGTCCGCTGGAGTTCGTCCGCCGCGAGCGACGCACCCCATTCGAGACGAGCGGCGATCACCGGCTCGAACTCCTGATAAAAGCCCGCGTGGATCTGTGCGGCTTCATGGGCCTGAATCGGGGCATAGATATCCCAGGCTTCAGACCAGAAAGGAGCCTCGAACGGCTCGACACGGAAGGCCGCCTGCTGCAGGCGATCCAGCCAGCATTGGAGAGAGCGTTGCACTGCGGCATCGCACCCATCGAGGAGCGGACCAGTGAGGACGCCGATGCGAAGCGTTGCGGACGAGGGCCGTTCGGCGGGCAGTTCGAAGAGGCTTTCCCCGAGCAGCGGCAAATCACGAAGATCACGGCAGAGCCAGCCGATGGTGTCAAAGGATGGCGCCAGATGATAACCGCCCATCCAGTCGCCGATGCCGAGCGACGACCGATAGCCGGCGAGCCCGCAGAGAGCGGCGGGAGCGCGAACCGAACCGCCAGTGTCGGTGCCGATGGCGGCGACAGCCGAATCCTCCTGGATGGAAGCCGCCGCACCGCTGGAGGAGCCGCCGGTGAGAAGTGTCGCGTCTGCGGGCTGCAGACAGTCGCCGTAGTCGCGATTTTCTCCAGTGACGCCGTAGGCGAGTTGGTGAAGATGGGTTTTGCCAAGGATGACCGCGCCTGCATCGCGCAGCCGTGCAGCAACCCAGGAATCCGATGCGATGGCGCGATTCCGGGCAGCATAGAATTTCGATCCGATGCTGGTGGGAAATCCGGCCAGGTCGAAGCAGTCTTTGAGCGAGACCGGGAGGCCATAGAGCGGCAGGTTTCTGCCGCTGCCGGCGCGGCCCATCTGTCGCTGGGCTTCTTTGAGGACCCAGCCTGGATCAAGCGCGATGTAGGTGTTATGGCTGGCGTTGCCGTTCGCCAGCGAGATCGAGCGTTGGATTTCGGCGAGGGGATTGGACTCGCCAGATTGGTAGGCTGCGAGGAGCGCGGCGATGGGCGAGAGGCGCACCGGCATCCCGCCATTTTAAAAGGCGCATGCAGCGTTGGGCCCGCGGGAACCGGTACGCGGCCGACCTGCTCAGGTTTCGGTGCAAGGGTGGACAAGGTCGTTTAGCATAGCCCGCATGCGAAACGCACTGCTTCTGATGGGTGCGGCCCTGCTGGCCGCATCAGTCCCCGGGACAACGACCCAGCGCGTGCAACTCCTGGGACAGAGAAGCTCACCGCAGGATCTGCAGGTTTCAGGAGAGTTGCCGGGAGTTCCGGCGGGGCAAACGCGCTTTATTCGCTACGTCGATTTGAGCCGCCTGGCCCAGGTGAGCCATC